>CAMKNF010000172.1 GCA_946414115.1 uncultured Ruminococcus sp.
GATACTTGATGGTGACTGGAGTTCAGACGTGTGCTCTTCCGATCTCATTCTGCTTGTGCTTTTCGCAGTCGTTTCCTCATTCGGAACGGTGCGCTACCCATATTCCGAAGTCTCCGACGCAGATTACAAAGCGTATATGGAATACCTTGAGGGCGACATAACCTCGGAAAAGGAAAGCTATATTGCAGAACAACAGGAGTACTTTGACGGCTTGCGACAGCGGCTTGACGAAATCGCTGAAAACAGCGAGCTTTCGGAAAGCACAAAACAGGCTATGTCAAAGTCGATTGAGAATATTTTAAACAGCAAGGGCGTTGCCTTTGAAAGAGTATGCGAACAGTACAACCGACTGCTTGAATTAAAGGAAAGCGGAGTTAACGCAAGGTTCATTGACGAGAACATCTACTCAACCTTCGTGTCAAGCAAAACGAGGGAATGGAACGACTTTGTTCTGCTTTGCCTTGTCCTGCTTATAGCCGTTCCGTATGTCTTTTCGGTGGAATACAAGAACGGAATGATTAACCTTATCCGCCCGACAAGGAACGGAAAAACAAAGCTTTTTGTCAGAAAAATTGCGGTACTAACAATGTTCACGCTCTTGTCATTCATAGCTGTTTATCTGCCGTATCTCATACGCTTTGTAAGCACCTACGGTACAAACAGCTTTACAACGCCGATTGTCTGCATTTTTGAAAATCTGCAAGGCTCCTCTTTCAGCGTTATGGGCGCAATGATAGTTAATTTACTTTGCAGTCTGTTGCTTGCGCTTACGGTCGTTTCGATAATAACTGCACTTTCAATAATCACCGAAAGCAATATGTTCACAATGGTGCTTTCAACAGTGCTGATAATCATACCCTGCCTTGCGGTATATTCGGCAGAAAGTGTGCGAATAGGCTACTGCATTGCAAATAATTGCGTTGCGACACTTGTTGTTGTATGCGTAATCAGCGTTACGATTTCTGTCATTATGATGGCAATTTCACAATTAAAATTCACAAAATCAAGAATACGGAGGAAGAAAAATGCCGACTCTTGAAATTAAAAATATCAGCAAAACATATAAAAAGGGAACGGTAAAGGCTCTTGATGATTTTTCAGTTACGCTCACACCCGGAGTATACGGACTTTTAGGCCCGAACGGAGCAGGCAAGTCAACCCTTATGAATATCATCACCGATAATCTCAATTCCGACAGCGGAGAGGTTCTCTATGACGGCGAGAATATTAAAAAGCTCGGCAAAGACTACAGAACAGTTCTAGGCTATATGCCCCAGCAACAGGGCTTGTACGATGATTTTACCCTAAACCGCTTTTTGTGGTATATGGCGGCTTTAAAAGGATTGAAGAAAAAAGAGGCAAAGGCAAAAATCACTTCACTTCTTGAAACGGTTAATCTGAAAGGCGCCGCACACAAAAAGCTCGGAGCGTTTTCCGGCGGTATGAAACAGAGAGCGTTGATTGCACAGGCACTCTTAAACGACCCGAAAATTTTAATTCTTGACGAACCGACAGCAGGACTTGACCCGAAGGAGAGAATAAGAATCCGCAACTTCATAAGTGAAATTGCGGAGGATAAAATAGTATTGATTTCAACCCACGTTGTATCGGATATCGAGTTTATAGCAAAGGAAATTATCCTGCTGAAAAGCGGGAAGCTTGTATCGCACGACACCTGCAACAATCTTATCAAAGAGATTGAGAATAAGGTGTTTGAAGTTGAAATTAATAAGGAAGAACTGAAATATTTTCAGGGAAATTACCGTGTGTCAAATCTCTTTCATGATGATGATAAAATCATTGTAAGAATAGTAACTGATATTCCGCCCGAGAATTATAAAGTGCAACCTGTTAAACCAACCCTTGAGGATTTGTATCTGTATGTATTTGAAAGCGGAAAATAAATTAATAAATCAAACATAGAAGTAAAAATTAATATTGGGGAAGATACAAGAATAATTATTCACGCTTTAGTGCTTTTTGTATACACTGTTAAAGGGTGATACGGTGAATTGTCATATACAAAGAGTTAAATCAGCAGTTTTTTTCGGTCTGGGCTTGCTTGTTGCAACCTTGTTGCCATGCGAATGGGTGCTGATTTTATCCGCCGGCGCACTTGTTATTGTAAGCATATCTTGTATACGGAGGTAAGTTTATGAAAGTTGTACTTATTGAAAGACCAAAATTTATATCAGCATTATTGAGGAGAATATTCAGAATAAAAAAAGAACAACAGACAATTTAATAACAACAAAGCAAATATGTAATAATTGACAAAATTTAACGACATAAGATGTGCATAGCGACAAAAAGCTATGTACATCTTATTTTTATATTGTCTTTTTACTTAAAAGATTTTATAATTATGTTGTAGTGCAGTTATTGGTAAATAATTGTAATAATTTCAGGAGGTTAATTAACAATGAAAAGCACAAGAAAAGCTATAAGCGTTATTCTGGCCGTATTAATGCTTATAACATGCGTTTCGGTATCTTTCACTGTAAACGCATCAACCGGTACGTTGTGTGACAAATACGCAACGAACCCACAGGGAAAAATCGGAGTTAAAAAGACAATTACTATTGACGGAAGTTACAGCGATTGGTCCTCCGATATGCTCATTGCTCAGGGTGCAGCCTGGGACGTGGCAAACCACTATAAGGGAGGACACGAAAACTGCGTCCTCGATACATACGCACTCTATGCTGCGTGGGATGATAACAATCTTTATGTTGCATGGCAGATGGTAAACACAACAGACACATGGGCAAGAGAAGGCGACGGTCCTCTTTCTGACGGCGGACGTGTTCTTGATGTTCCGTTAATTCTTGCATTGAGCGTTGATCCGTCAAGCACATCAATGTCTAACAAAAATACAAACGGCGACCCTATCTGGGGACGGAAAATGGGACTTACCTTTAACCGGCACGTTGACCACCTTCTTTATATGAGCGGTAAGGTCGGAAACGGTACTCCCGGTATGTTTACTGCTGTTGACGCACAAGGTAATACCAACTATACTAACGGCTTAAAAACCTTTAAGGATAACGGTATTGAGTACAAAATGGCAGAGGGTAATGTTTGTGATTCAATCATAGGCTTGAATTATTCGAAAGATACTTCTGACGTATATTCAAATGACGCTGACTGGGTTGATTATAAAACATTCAAAGGCTCAAGCGGTACTCATAACACAAAATACGACTCATTCTATGAGATCAAAATTCCGCTGTCGACACTCGGAATTAACTCAAGCTATATCGAGAACAACGGTATAGGCGCTATGGTAGTAGCTACAAGAGGTGAGTCAGGTCTTGACTGTATTCCTTTTGATGACACTATGCTTGATAACGCTACAGGTTCCTACGGAAGCGATGCAAGTACATCTCACGAAAAAGACGACGAAGATGTTATTACATCTTCATTTGCAAGAATCGGTAATTTAGGCGGTAGCACACCTGTAACACAGCCGACTACAGCAAAACCCACAACTCAACCTACACCAGCTAAACCAACCACACAGCCAACAACAGCTAAACCAACTCAGGCTACGACACAGCAGCCTACAACAGCAGCGTCGTCACTTACAGTAAACGCTACCTCAAACTTTTTCCCCTCTACTTCAAAGACATATTCTTCAAGTGAAAAGCAGGTTACTGTTTCGTATAAACTCAGCTCTGCAATGAAATTGATTAATTCTGAATGGGAATTAAAATATGATACTTCAAAGCTTTCATTTGATTCTGCAAATATTAGCAATTTAATGCCTAATGTATCTTCAGCAGTTATCAATGAAAATACTAAAGGTAAGATTAAGGGTAACTTCTCAACACTTTCTCTCGTTGACTTCTCAAATGAGTCTGATTTTGTATCAATCACATTTGAAGTAATCGGAAAAGGCACTGCTGATGTTGAT
>CAMKNF010000173.1 GCA_946414115.1 uncultured Ruminococcus sp.
GCACTCGACTGGAGCTGAAGAAGGGACTTGAACCCTCGACCTACTGATTACGAATCAGTTGCGCTACCAACTGCGCTACTCCAGCAAACATATTTTAAATCATACAAACAGTATTATATAATATATTTCAAAAATTTTCAATACCTTTTATCCAATAATTTTTGACAGCGTGAAAATCATATTCACATAAAATTTGCTTAATCGGGTATTTTAAAATGTGAAAGCGATAGAAAAAATACTTTGTGAATAATCATAACATTTGTAGAAAATGCTAAAAAAATGTACTATAATGTAAAAAAGAGCATTGTCTCAATTTATTTTAGGACGTGAAAATATGCCGAAAAGGAAATGCAGTAATGTAAATCAATCCTTTGGTAAGAACCTTGTTAAATATAGAAAGCTTTGCGGTTTTACTCAACAGGAGATTGCCGATATTCTCAACCTCAACCGCACCACGTACACAAAGTATGAAACGGGTGTTTCCGAGCCGAGCTTTGAAATTCTCAAAAAAATTGTCGCTGTCTACGGAGTTGATGTCAATGCGATTCTGGGACAGGAGGAGTTCGAGAAGAACCTTCACGACTTTGTTATGCCGATGTACAACCTCACAAACGAAGAGCGTGAGCTGGTTGGAATTTACCGTATGCTTTCAAAAGAAGAAAAGCAGGAGCTTATGGATAAGGCAAGGGAAATCAAAACTATAAAAAATAATACTTTTTAACTTAAAAACACTTTACATTTTAAGTTTTATGTGCTACAATGTAACAGTTGACCCATACCTCGGAGCAGGGGTTAAGCCGCAGTGCGGAATTTCACAGCCCTGTCCTGAGATATTGCCTTACGGCTTTGGGCTTCAAATATTTTAAAAGGTGGAATAAAAATGTTAAAAGAAGAAAAGCAGGCTATTATGGCTGAATACGCTACCCACGAGGGCGACACAGGTTCTCCCGAGGTTCAGATTGCGCTTCTCACAAAGAGAATTAACGACCTCACAGAGCACCTCAAGGTTCACAAGAAGGATCACCACAGCAGACGCGGTCTTCTTAAGATGGTTGGTCAGAGAAGAAGCCTTCTCGCTTACCTCACAAAGGTAGACATTGAAAGATACCGTTCTATCATCGCAAGACTCGGTATCCGTAAGTAATTTTAAATTCACAGGGCAAGCGCAAGCTTGCCCTAAATTCGGTTTATTGCGGGATTTTTATTTGCTGTCTTTTAGCGGTAAAACGAGGTAACAATGGTTTTTGTTATCCGGTTTTATTGCTAAATCGGCGTAAAATCCCGCTTGAATACACAGAAGTTTGACACTTCGGAAAGGATTTTACAATGAATAAAATGATGACTTTTGACAAGTACAGAGTATTTGAAACAGAGTTTGCAGGCAGACCTTTAAAGGTTGAAACAGGCAAGATGACACAGCTTGCAAACGGTGCGTGCCTTGTACACTACGGCGACACAACAGTTCACGTTGCCGTTACCGCTTCACCAAAGCCCAGAGAGGGAGTTGACTTTTTCCCGCTCTCCGTTGACTATGAGGAGAAGATGTACGCAGTGGGCAAAATCCCCGGCTCTTACCTTAAGAGAGAGGGCAGACCTTCCGAGAAGGCTATCCTTACAAGCCGTGTGATTGACCGTCCTATTCGTCCTCTTTTTGACAAGAGTATGCGCAACGACGTTTCAATCGTCTGCACTGTAATGAGCGTTGACCCCGATTGTCAGCCCGAAATCGTGGCTATGATTGGTGCTTCAATCGCAATTTCAATTTCAGACGTTCCGTGGAACGGTCCTATCTCGGGTTGTTCGGTTGGTATGATTGACGGCGAGTTTATCATCAACCCCACAGAGGAGCAGAGAAAAATCTCGAAAATGGCTACAACAGTAGCTTCAACAAGCTCCAGAATTGCTATGATTGAGGCAGGCGCTGACTGCGTTTCCGATGAGGAAATGTACAACGCCATTATGGCTGGTCACGAGGCTAACCAGCCGATTATCGAGTTTATCGAGAAGATTAAGGCTGAAATCGGCAAGCCGAAGTTTGAGTTTGCAAGTCTTGAGCCTGACCACGAAATGTTCGAGGCAATCAAGGCATTTGCCGAAGAGGACGTAAAGGTTGCTCTTGACACAGACGACAAGACTGTTCGTGACGAAAGATTAAAGCCAATTTACGAAAAGGTGCACGAGAAATTTGACGAAATCTATCCCGAAAGCGAAGCTCTTATTGACGAGTGCCTTTACAAGACGCAGAAGTTCATTGTACGCCGTTGGTTACTCGACGAGCAGAAGCGTGTTGACGGCAGAGGAATGGACGACATTCGTCCTCTCGCATCGGAAGTAAACGTAATTCCCAGAGTTCACGGTTCGGGTATGTTTACAAGAGGTCAGACACAGGTTCTCACAATTGCAACGCTCGGACCCGTATCGGACAAGCAGCTGCTTGACGGCATTGACGGCGAAACCGAGAAGAGATATATCCACCACTACAATTTCCCCAGCTATTCGGTAGGCGAAACAAAGCCAAGCCGTGGCCCCGGCAGACGTGAAATCGGTCACGGTGCGCTTGCAGAACGTGCTCTCGTTCCGGTAATTCCGTCCGTTGAGGAGTTCCCCTACGCATTAAGACTTGTTTCCGAGGTTCTCTCATCAAACGGCTCAACCTCACAGGGTTCAATCTGCGGTTCAACACTTGCTCTTATGGACGCAGGTGTTCCGATTAAGGAGCCTGTTGCAGGTATCTCCTGCGGTCTTATCACAGAGGGCGAGCGTTGGATGACAATGGTTGACATTCAGGGACTCGAGGACTTCTTCGGCGATATGGACTTCAAGGTTGCAGGTACTCACACAGGTATCACAGCAATTCAGATGGACTTGAAAATCAGCGGTCTTACACCTGAAATGGTTAAGGAAGCACTTGAAAAGACTCACAAGGCTCGTAACTATATCCTTGACGAGGTTATGCTCAAGGCTATTGCAGAGCCGAGAGCCGAGCTTTCTCCGTACGCTCCCAAGATGTTCACAACGACAATTCCTGCCGACAAAATCAGCGAGGTTATCGGCAAGAGCGGCAAGGTTATCAAGGAAATTCAGGCTGAATGCGACGTTAAGGTTGACATTGAAGAGGACGGCGAGCTCGGTCAGGTATTCGTATCAGGTCTTGACAGCGACAAGTGCAAGCGTGCAATTGAGATTATCAACACAATCGCAGTTGACCCCGAGCCGGGCGCAATGTACCTCGGCAAGGTTACACGCATTATGGACTTCGGCGCATTTGTTGAGATTGCTCCGGGCAAGGAAGGTCTTGTTCACGTTTCACAGCTTGATGTTAAGCGCACAGAGAACGTAACCGACGTTGTAAACGTAGGCGACATTATTCGTGTAAAGGTTATGGAGATTGACGACAAGGGCAGACTTAACCTTTCACGCCGTCAGGTTCTCATTGACGTTGACGGACTTACTCCCGAAAACGACCCCGAGGGCGACAGAGGCTCACGCCCCCGCAGAAATTTCAACGACCGCAGAGGCGGCTTTAACCGCAACAGAAAGTAATTAAATGAAATCAGGCGTTCAGTCACTACAGATTGAACGCCTGTTATTTTTATAAAATATTGAAAAACAGATGTTGTATGTTATAATAAATTTATATGACATATTATTGTAAGAGAAACTATAATTTAGCCGAGTGCCTCGGCGGGCAAATCGAGTGGAAAAGTCGGTTTGTTTGGAGAAAATTGTAGCCCGAATTTTAAGTAGATATATATGAAACGTTTCGGGACGTCAAGGTGATTCCCCTATTAGGGGAAATGTCGCAAAGCGACAAAAGGGTTGCCGTTTTCGCAGAAAAGCCGTCCCCTACGGCGATAGCGGAAACGTTTGTTTTTCAGCCGTAGGGACACGGCGTGCCGTGTCCGCAGTGGCAA
>CAMKNF010000174.1 GCA_946414115.1 uncultured Ruminococcus sp.
TACGGCGACCACCGAGATCTACACTGTTTCCCTACACGACGCTCTTCCGATCTGCGACGCTTCGTCATCGTAATCCTCCTCAAACTTGATTATATTTGAGGACAATTCTTCGATGTTTTCAATCCTGACATCGGGATTGTCTTTTTCTGTTTTGAGGTAATTTTCATAATTAGTATGCTCAATTACGAGATTATATAATTCTGCAAGAGAATAATCACCGCTCTGCTCGGCTTCAATCAAGCCGTCAATGAGATTTACAAAGGCTTTCAGCTTTGATGCGGCACGTGAGAGCTGTGGATAGCTGTCAGCGTCCTTGATTACAGTGTAAATGCTCTCACCCAAGCCCGATGCAATCTCGGCGGCGTGTGAAACGGTTGTTGCGCCGATTGAACGCTTCGGCACGTTTATTATACGGCTTAATCTTACGTCGTCGTGCGGATTGTTGATAACCTGAAGATAAGCAACCATATCACGAATTTCCTCACGGTCGTAGAAACGGTGACCGCCGATTACTCTGTGCGGTATTCCGCTGCGTGAAAGAGCCTGCTCAACAGCGTTTGACTGTGCGTTCATTCTGTAAAGCACTGCGTAATCGGAAAACTTCCTGCCGTTTGCAACGCCGTCAAGAATAGTCTTTGCAATAAAAGATGCCTCGTCACGTTCGGTTTCAGAGGTGTGCACCTCAATTTTATCTCCCTCGCTGTTTTCAGTCCAAAGGGTTTTGCCCTTTCTCATAGTGTTATTGGAAATAACCTCGTTTGCGGCGTTGAGAATATTCTGCGTACTGCGATAGTTCTGTTCAAGACGGATAATCTGTGCGCCCTTAAAGGTATTTTCAAAGGAGAGGATATTTTCAATCGTAGCTCCTCTGAATTTATAAATACTCTGGTCGTCATCGCCCACCACGCAGATGTTGCCGTATTTTTCGGCGAGCATACTGACAAACCTGTACTGCACCTTGTTGGTGTCCTGATACTCGTCAACCATTATGTACTTAAACTGATTCTGATAATATTCAAGCACCTCGGGGCATTTTTCAAAGAGAAGAACGGTATTGCAGAGCATATCGTCAAAATCCATTGCATCGGCTGTTTTGAGCTTTGACTGGTAAAGCTCATATGCCTTTGCAATTGAAGCCTTGCGGCTGTCAAAGTTTGCCTCTTTGAGCATTTCCTCAGGAGTCTGCATTTTGTCTTTTGCTTTTGAAATTTCGGAAAGAATTGTCTTTGCCGGCAGGATTTTCTCGTCAATATGAAGCTGTTTCAGAATATCCTTGATAAGCTTTTTCTGGTCGTCAGTTCCGTAAACGGTAAAATGGCTTGTATATCCGATTCTGTCACCATAGAGGCGCAAAATTCTTGCACAGGTTGAGTGGAAGGTAGCCGCCCAGATGTCGGCTCCTCCTTCGGGAACAGCGTTGCATATTCTCTCCTTAAGCTCGCCTGCCGCCTTGTTGGTAAAGGTGATTGCAAGTATCTGCCACGGCTTACAGAGCTGTGACTGGAGAATGTAGGCGATTCGGTTTACAAGGACAGTCGTCTTGCCCGAGCCTGCACCTGCAAGAATGAGCAGAGGTCCTTCGGTTGCAAAAACAGCCTTGCGCTGCATAGTGTTCATATGTTGAAAATTTTTCTGAATTTCGCTTTGAGTCATAATTTTCCTGCCTTAAAGATAATATACAAACAAAACGGGCGAACAGTCAGTGTCCGCCCATAAGTATTCGGGAAACCGAATTATTTAACATAGCTGTAGAAAACGTTGAGCATATCTGCGCCCTTGTCGGCAACAATCATACTTACGAAATTGCCGTCCTTTGTCACCTTGCAAGCCTTTACCATATCAAGCTGTTCGGGTGTGTATGAGGAATACTGGCTGTAAATTGCGTTATAACGGGTTGTAAGCGCCGTTTCTACTCTTGAAGCCGCATCAGCATCAACAGCTTCTATAAGTACGATTTCTACGGGAGCATTATTGTTGGGGTCAATTTCAGCGGCAAACTGCTTTACATCGGCTGTGTCAATGCTGTAGTATGTGTTAAGCTCGTCTGCACTTTCAAGCTTTTGAAGTGAAAGACTGAAATCCGAATTGATTTTATCCATTACTTCGCTTAATTTTACCTCTTTTGCTCCACAGCCTGTGAAAATTGCAAGACAAAGAACAAATGCCGATACGATTGAAATAACCTTTTTCATAATAATCCTCCAAATAATAGAATTTAACGCCGAACCAGTGAGCTCGGCGTTAAGTTGTGGTCGAGGTGACAAGATTCGAACTTGCGACCCCATCGTCCCGAACGATGTGCGCTACCAAACTGCGCTACACCTCGAATTTAAAACAGCCCCGAATAATTCGGGGCTATGTGGCTGTGGAATAGGGATTCGAACCCCAACAAACAGAGTCAGAGTCTGTCGTGCTACCGTTACACTATTCCACAAGATGTAATTGCTACCGAACGTGCAACGATAGTTATTATAGGACATAAAAGTTAAAATGTCAAGGGATTTTTCAAAATTTTTTCTATTTTTTTCTTACCCTTATATCACTGCCGAGAAAATCCAGCTTTTGAGCGTTTCCGATAATTCGTGAAACAAACCTTTCAGTGTAGATTTTTTCAAGCTCACGCAGGGAAAGATTCGTGTTGATAATAACAGGCTTGTTTGCAAGCATACGGGAGTTGAAAATATTGTACATCTGCGAAACTGAAAGCTGACCGTGAAATTCCGTTCCCAAATCATCAATTATCAGCAGGTCGCACTCAATCAGCATATCTATCGCAGAGTTGTCGTCATCTCTTGAAAAATAGTGCTTTTCAAGCTTTTGCATAAGAGAAGGAGCGGAAACGTAAATTACACCGTAGCCTTTCTTGATAACCTCGTTGGCTATTGCAAGCGAAAGGTGGGTTTTTCCAAGCCCCGTTGCGCCCTTCATAAGAATACTCTCGGAATTTTTCGTGAAATTGTCGGCATAGCTTTGGCAGTAACGCAGAATTTTGCTCATATGATTGTAGGGTGAAATTCCGGTTTTTGAATCAACTTCCTTGTCGTAATAATCAAGACAGAAGCTGTCAAAGGTTGAAAGCGACAGCGGCGCTGTGCGATTTAATTCCTCACAGGCGCAGGAAACGAGTGCCTGCTTTAAGCAATTACAGACAAGCGTTCTGCCGTTTTCCTCGTAATATCCCGTATCGCTGCACCTTTTGCAACTATAGGAAGGCTCAAAAACATTTTTGTCATAGCCGTTGGAAGTGAGAATTTCTGCAAGCTCCGACTGCATTGCAAGATTGCGGTCACGAAGATTTTTCATTTCTTCCGCAACATTTCCACCGCTGATAACTGCTCGTGCCGCCTGTATTCCGCAACTTGAAATTTCCCTTTCAAGTTCTTTTGTTCTTGGTAATTTCTTGTATATTTCGGCTTTGCGTCTGTCGGCATCCTTTTCAGCCTTCAAACGTCTTTCAAATAATTTGTCTGCCGCCGCTTTGTAAACACTACTACTGTATCCCATCTTAATCACCTCTTTTTAGAAATCGTCAAGAGTATCAATTTTATCAAGATCGTCTATGTTATAAGAAGTTTTTCTTGTTGTGTTATTCTTATTTGGTGCGCTTTCAAACTTTTTAAGCTCTTTTTTATTCCTGATTCCGTTGCTGTTCCATCGTTTAAGGATACCGTCAATATAACTGAACTTCATTGCTCCCTTGCTGTCAACGCATCGTTCATAGGCTTCACGCAGCATTTCGGGAGAGAACTTCCATTCCCCCACCCACTTTTCGCTGTATTCAAGCTGTTTTTTGGTGGGCGAACCAACGTTTTTCAGTCCGAAAGCAGAGGATACAATTGAAAAATTCTTATTCATCTGCTTTACTCTGCGGATTTTATCGTCAGCCGCTTCAAGCGTATCTATCCCCTCG
>CAMKNF010000175.1 GCA_946414115.1 uncultured Ruminococcus sp.
GACCACCGAGATCTACACTCTTTCCCTACACGACGCTCTTCCGATCTGATGCACTGGAATTTCGGCAGTGCAGGAAATGCTTACCGCCGTGCTCTTGAAGAGGATCCGTACTACAACGATTCAACATGGAACGTAACTTATGTTGACTCACACGACTACGGCCCGGATATGGACTGCCGTTACACAGGCTCAACACAGGCTTGGGCAGAAAACCTCGACTTGCTCTTTGCTTTCCGTGGTATTCCTTGTCTTTACTACGGCAGTGAGCTTCAGTTCCAGGCAGGCGTTCCTATGGACGTAGGTCCTAACGCACCGCTTTCAACAACAGGCCGTGCTTACTTCGGTGACCATATCGAGGGTAACGTAACTGCTACTGACTTTGGTACATATGAGAATGCAACAGGTGCAGTTGCAACTACACTCAACGCACCGCTTGCTGTACATCTCCAGCAGCTCAACCAGATCAGAAGAGCTGTTCCTGCACTTCAGAAGGGTCAGTACACAACAGACAGAAACTACGTTTCAACCGACAAAATGGCGTTTATCCGCCGTTACACAAATGCAACCGAAGGCGTGGACAGCCTTGCTTGCGTTGCAATCTCGGGCGGCGCAACATTCAAGAACATTCCCAACGGCAAGTACATCGACGCCGTAACAGGTGACGTTCAGAATGTTACAAACGGTACGCTCACAGTTCCGTCAATCGGTACTGCAAATATGAGAGTATATGTATGCTGTGCAACAGGATTTACCGGAATCGACGGTCAGATCGGCACAAACGGCACATACCTCAAGTAATTTAAAATTCTGATTTCATTAAAGGTCGGACATCGCAGAAACGGTGTCCGGCCTTTTTGGTGCGTAGAGTGAATAATTGTGTTGACAACACTTTATTTTTGGACTAAAATAATATGTACGGGCTTATGCCCGAATAATAAAAACAAGAGGTGAAAACTTAATGGACGCAGATGGTAATAAAGGCGCTGTACCCGGGCGAAGTAGAAATATAATGCGCGCTTTTGCGTTCATTTTGTTTTCGTAATTTTTGCGCCGTTTTTAAGGTGCAGACTGCCCAAGGAACACACGTCTTTACTCCATGAGTTAAAAAGGAGGAAAGATGATGGAACAGGTTAACGTAACGCTTACGGAAACCATCAGGGTGTTGCTTGAAGAGAGAAAGTTCAATACCCTGCGTGACATCCTGACTACGATGAAACCGTACGATATTGCTGCGATTTTTGAGGAGTTACAGGATGAAAAAACGCCTATTCTTTTTCGCATTATGCCAAAAGAGCTTGCCGCCGAAACCTTTGTTGAAATGGATGACGAAACTCAGGAGTTCCTGATTCACGGCTTGAGCGACAGCGAGCTTAAAGAGGTTGTTGACGAGCTATTTGTCGATGACGCTGTTGACCTTATCGAGGAAATGCCTGCCAATGTTGTAAAGCGTATTCTGCGACAGGCTGACAAGGATATGAGAAAGCAGATTAACGAGCTTCTGAAATATCCCGAGGACAGCGCAGGCTCAATTATGACGACGGAGTTTATTGTCCTCCGTCCCGATATGACCGCTGAAATGGCAATCAAGAGAATCAGAAGAACAGGCGTTGACAAGGAAACAATTTACACCTGCTACGTTACCGATAACAACAACAAGCTTATCGGTATTTCAACCGTCAAGGATTTGCTGTTGGCTGACGACGACGACCTCGTAAAGGACTTGATGGAGGAAAACGTCATTTCGGTTAATACGCTTGACGACCAGGAGCAGGTTGCGCAGATGTTTTCAAACTACAATTTCCTTGCTCTGCCCGTTGTCGATAACGAAAACAGGCTTGTCGGTATTGTAACAATCGACGACGCTATCGACGTTATTCAGGAAGAGGCTACAGAGGATATTGAAAAGATGGCGGCAGTTTTGCCGTCGGACAAGCCGTATATGAAAACAAGCGTGTGGGGAATTTACCGCAAGCGTATCCCTTGGCTGCTTGTGCTTATGCTTTCGGCTACGTTCACAAGTACGATTATTTCCTCGTTCGAGGGCGCTCTTGCAAGCGTGATTGTGCTTTCGTCGTTTATCCCGATGATTACCGGCTCGGGCGGTAACGCAGGCTCGCAGGCTTCGGTGTCGGTTATCCGTGCGCTTTCGCTCGGTGAAATTGAGTTCAAAAGTATGTTCAAGGTTTTGTGGAAGGAGCTGAGGGTTTCAATCCTCTGCGGTGCAACGCTTGCGGCGGCGAATTTCATAAAGCTGATGATTTTTGATTTGAACGGCAACCCGAATGCTTTTGTGATTGCGCTTGTCGTATCGCTCACGCTTTTGGGAACGATTATGATGTCAAAGCTTGTAGGCTCAAGTTTGCCCTTGCTGGCAAGCAAAATCGGCTTTGACCCTGCCGTAATGGCAAATCCGCTGATTTCAACAGTCTGCGACTCACTTTCGCTGTTGATTTACTTTGGAATCGCAACATCTATATTGAACATTTAATAAGTAAATAAGGTCGGGTTACTGTTGATACGGCTACCCGACCTTTTGTGTATTTTGCGATTATAATTGACAAATAATGCATACCAGATATAATAATATTCGTAGTAACGGAACGGCGGCGGTTTTTCTGCACCCCAAATAAGGGGGTGATATGTATGACGGAAACGGTGTTACTGATTATTTTGTTGGTAGTTATCCTTGAAGTTATAAAATACATAAAAAAATAACCGCCCTGTACTGCAATACAAGGCGGTTGTAAAAATATAACCAACTATAAGCAGAACAGCCAAAACTGTTCCGTTACTATATTTATAATACACCAACATTATAATAATGTCAATACAAAACTGAAATAAAACAGGACGTACGGGAGATTTTCCCATACGTCCTGATTTTGTCTGCTTGATTTTTACTATGTTCGGGTTACTGCGTTTGCGACGTTGCGGTGTTATATTCGTTTGCACTGTAGCATTTCTTGCAGTGCAGTAGGCTTTTTTCTGCTTTTTGCCCGACTTTCCGAACAAAATCGCCTTTGCGGAGTAGCTCACCGCATAGATTACAAAAATAAAAACACATAAATTCAGCATAATACCTTCCTCCGTTTTCTGTTTTCATATACCTTACAATATATATTATAGAAAACAGTGTGTGTCATAAAACGGACAATGGTAACTTCCGAATATTAAAAACTATGTCTTGTCGGCGGCTTTTGGATATGGTATAATATATTTATTTAGATAGCTAAACTATAATTTGCGGCGTATTATAGCGATGTTGATGTAGGGGCGGATTTGCATATCCGCCCAAGTAAACCAAACGTTTCTGCAACACGGGCGGATATGCAAATCCGCCCCTACGATGTTGGCATACAATATTCTTAATGTAATTCCAACGCTAAATTATGGTTTAGCTCACCAAATAAGATAGCATTATATAACAGAAAAAGGTGATTTACATTGTCTTTTCCGCAGGATAAAATCAGAAATTTCAGCATTATTGCTCACATAGACCACGGCAAAAGTACGCTTGCCGACAGAATATTGGAGCAGACGAACTCTGTTTCGGCTCGTGATATGGAGTCACAACTCCTCGATGATATGGAGCTTGAGCGTGAGAGGGGAATTACAATCAAGGCTCGTGCCGTCAGCGTAATCTACAATGCTGACGACGGCGAGGACTACCTATTCAACCTCATCGACACCCCCGGTCACGTTGACTTCAACTACGAGGTTTCTCGTTCACTTGCCGCCTGTGAGGGCGCAATTCTCGTTGTTGACGCATCGCAGGGAATTGAGGCGCAGACACTTGCAAACACATATCTTGCCGTTGACTCAGCTTTACAAGGTCATAGTTTCCTTCCCAGCCTTCATAATAAAAACCATCATTATAATTGCTA
>CAMKNF010000176.1 GCA_946414115.1 uncultured Ruminococcus sp.
CGGTAAGGATTCTGTGTATGAAGACCCTGCTACACATATGCGTACTGTATGGCGAATGCCTAAAGGTGTTTACTTCCATATTAATCGCAGTACAGACAGCGAGGATAAAACAAATCTGCTTTCAAATAATATACTCTCATCAAAGGATTTAAAAATTATAAAAGCACGCTTTAACAGTCTTAAGTCAAACAACAGGTTTGCATCCTACAAGGATATGAGCTTTGGCGAGTATATGACAAACGGTAAATTGATAAATGCTCCGTCAAAATATATGGTTCATCAGGTTGAAGCGGAAGAAGCGGTAAACGGTTATACTGTAAAGCCGACTAAAATATTGACCTCGGGCGTTCTGGAAAAGGAGATGCCACTTGACGGCACACGCACTTTGGTTTGCAACAAAGACGGATTAACTTGCGGCTTTGAGATAGAAACACGTAAAATTCTTGAGAAATATAAATACGGAGGAGGATACTATTTTACTCCGGGTAAGGAATACAGTCTGATTAATCCGAATTCATCGGACTATGACAGAAAGGCGTCCAAGGATTACTTCCATATACACAAGGAATATGACGCAACCGTTTATGACCTTGAAAGCGATTCAATGAAGAACAATTATATTGTGCTGCAGGCGGCTCTTTACGGAGAATCACATGATTACTGGCAATGTGACCAGGGCGCATACTTCTACAATACAAATTATCAAGAGCCTTATTTCATCTTCCCGATAGGATAACTCAAAATTTATAATTAAAATTGCAAAAGGAGAAGTCTGATGAGGGCTTCTCCTTTTGATAGAAATGTTTTTACCTAAAATTAACAAAAGAAA
Organism: uncultured Ruminococcus sp.; assembly: GCA_946414115.1. Lineage (GTDB taxonomy): Bacteria > Bacillota > Clostridia > Oscillospirales > Acutalibacteraceae > Ruminococcoides. The sequence continues at coordinate 830 of CAMKNF010000176.1, forward strand.
TCCCCCTATACAAAAAGAAATTTGCATAGGAGGTATTTATTGTATTTCTGTATTCTATATGTTATACTCAAGAAAAAGAAAGGTGTGATGCTAAAATGAAGACAACAAAGATATTATCATTATTGCTTGCTGTTGTAATTCTTATTTCAACAGTATTTTCGGTTACAGCGTTTGCTGCGGCAGAGGACGGTACTTACAAAAACTTCAAATATACTGTTACCGATGAAAATTCAGCAGTAATCAGCAAATATACCGGCAACGAAACCTCGGTAGAAATACCGGAATCCATTAACGGCTATCCTGTTACCGAAATCGGGGACAGTGCCTTTAAGGGTAATTTTTCTCTTAAAAATGCAGAAATCCCTAACGGCGTAAAAATCATTGGAGATTACGCATTCAATGATTGCACAGGACTTGAAAGCATCACTGTACCCGAAAGCGTAGAAAAAATAGGCAGGTCGGCTTTTTTCTATTGCACAAGGTTAGAAAATGTCAATGTGTCTGACGGTATTAAAACAATCGGCGACGGTGCTTTCTTTGGTTGTTACAGCCTGAAATCCTTTAAAATTACCGAAAGCGTAAATTCAGTCGGCGAGTATGCGTTTGGCAGATGCAGTGAGCTTAAAAGCGTTACTGTTGAAAACGGCATTAAGAGCGTCAGCAATCAGATGTTTGCAGACTGCACCTCACTTAATGAAATAGTATTGCCAAACAGCATTGAAAGCATTGGAAGAAGAGCATTTTTAAACTGCTCAGCATTAGAAAGTTTTGAGTTGCCGGACAGTATTGATACAATAGCCGACTATGCGTTTTACGGCTGCTCCGGGATTAATAACCTTTCAATTTCGGCAAAAACAATAGGCGATTATGCTTTTTCACTTTGCAGTCAGCTTGAAAGCGTGAGCTTTTCGGATAATCTTGAAACAATCGGTGACGAGGCTTTCAAAAGCACCGGTTTGTCAGATGTATTCATTCCGTCCGCTGTTTCCGATATTGGTGAAAGGGCATTTGCAACAAATAAAATTGAGAAAATAAATGTAGAAGAAGATAATCAGTACTACACTTCAATAGACGGTGTGCTGTTTAATAAATCGGAAACAGAAATTATTGATTATCCAAATTATACAGAAGCTGAGTTTTACGCTGTTCCTCAAAGCGTTACAAGCATCGGCGAATACGCTTTCGGCGGTGATATTCCGTCATTAAAGACTGTTATTATTCCTGATACCGTTACCGAAATAGGAAACGGCGCTTTTATGGATTTCTATGGCTTGGAATATATTGATATTCCGACTTCCGTAACAGAAATCGGTGACAACGCTTTTAACGGATGCTCACAGCTTGCTTCAATAACAATTCCAAATTCCGTAACTGAAATTGGAGCTTCTGCTTTCCGTTATTGCAGCAGTCTGCAATCCGTCAGCCTTACAGAGGGTCTGAAGAGTATAGGCGACTATGCTTTCAGCGGAGCTTATGAGCTTTCAAATATTACACTGCCGAACAGCTTAAATGATATTTCTCCTACTGCATTTTTTAACTGCGAAAACTTTTGCGAATACCTGACAGATGTCAGCAATCCGTATTTTTGGGTTACAGACGGAGTTCTTTACAGCAAAGATAAAACCGAGCTTGTATCATATCCGTGTGGCAAAAAAGGTAATGAATATTCAGTGTTGTCGGGAACAAAATCAATAGGCGACTACGCAATAGTCAGCAATAATCTTGACAGTGTATATGTACCGCAGAGCGTTGAAAAAATCGGAAAGAACAGCGTTGGGTATATTACAGACTTTACCTCTGACACTTGTGTTATTAAACCTGATTTTATGATTTACGGTGCAATCGGAAGTGCCACAGAAGCATACTGCCTTGAAAATGACCTTGCTTTCTTTACCGATAAGCCAAGTCAGAATATCGAAGTCGTATCATTGAATGCAGGTGAAAGCGCAACATTCCGTATTGAAAACGCAAATCCAGAAAATGTAGTGTATTCCACAAGCGATAAATCTATTGCCGATGTTGACAGCAACGGTAACATTACCGCTAATTCAAAGGGAACAACACAGATTATTGCAAGCGTTGGCGTAATGAATTTCTTGTGCTCGGTAAATGTAAAAAACGGTGCTGCACAGCCGTCAGACTATACATATTCGGGCTTTGATACAAGCACCTACAGCCCGATAACCAAGCAGATTTATCAGGACTGGGAAGACGCATATTACAGCTTTAATAAGTCTAATCCCCCAACAAGACTTGATAATCCTGCAATCTACTGCTATACAACATCTGAATATATCCCGATTATGGCAATTCTTGTGGGCGGTTCCTATCTTGATACCACAATTGAGAAGATGGGCGAGGATTACCACCAGTACGAAACAATAGCTGACAATCTTTCAATGGAACTGAACCGATATAACGCTGATGCGGATATGCTCCTTTACTCCGGCACTGATGATGTAAGCTCAATCACAGGAAAGACATCTTCTTTAAAAGATATGAAAGATGCAATCGGTAAATCGTATGTTGACGGCGGTGTTGTAAGCACATCTGTAGACCACGGTGTGGCTGACCATTTCGGAGACGGTATTTATCATACGGTACTTGAAGTTTACGCTCCGAAGTCAGCAATCAAGGGCGCATATATTTCAAAAATGTCAGACTTTGCGTTAGAATACGAATATTTGCTTGATAAAAATCTTGAATATCAGGTTATTGACGCAGGCGTAAGAAATGTTACTTTCACAGGCTATATCACAGAAGAACCAACAACCAGAGTTGAAAGATATATTAAACTGAGAATTGTTGACAATTCAAAGCCTGAAGAGCCTTCAACCACCGATCCGACTACGGGTACTGTTGAGCCGTCAACCTCTGCTACAGAAGCAACAACACAGCCGGCAACAAAGGCTACGGAACAGACGACACCTACACAGCCGACAACAAAGACGTCAGATGCTCCTGTTGCAACCGGTGTCAATGAGATCGGAAGAGCACACGTCTGAACTCCAGTCACCATCAAGTATC
>CAMKNF010000177.1 GCA_946414115.1 uncultured Ruminococcus sp.
CTTGATGGTGACTGGAGTTCAGACGTGTGCTCTTCCGATCTCTAAAATTTCTTCTGCCTTTTTATCAACCTTTTGCGGCTCTGTTGGCTTTGTCGTCGGCTCGGTAGCCGGTGCTGTTGTAGGCGGCTCGGCAAAATTGAAAGATAATTTTTTAAGATTATCAATTGCTGATTCCTGATTGTCGGAATAAATTTCCAAAGCCGAAGTAATAGGATTAGTCATAAACGACATTGCAGTTAAAATGCAGACTGCAAATGACAGAATAACGATTCTTACGGTTTGTTTTTTGTAGCCGAGGACGCTTTTGATTCTCTGCTTTAATCCGCTTTCTCCGAACGAAAACGGACAGGCAGAAAGAAAATTGCGCTCGATGCTGCAAGAAAGCAGAGCTGTTGAATATCCCTTTTTATTTTGAATATCGTAATTCTTAATTACCCTTTCATCGCAGGCAAGCTCAATATCCTTTGTAAACAGCCTGAATGCTATCCAGCAAAGAGGATTGAAAAAGTGAATACTCATAATTAAATATCCAAACGGTTTCAATATGTTATCATAATGCTTTATATGAGCCTGCTCGTGTGCTATTACATATGTCTTTTCTTCGTCACTCAAAGCTGACGGAAGATAAATACGTGGTCTGATAATTCCGAAAACAAACGGACTTGATATGCGGTCGCAAATCAGTATATTGTCCTTAATTACAACGCTCTCTCTCAACTTTAAATGCAGATGCAGATAGCTGAAAAGCATATATATAAGCATTGCAGCTACACCTATAATCCAAAAATAAGTTAATATTGTGATTATGCTAACTTCATCAGGCAAAGAAACTGCGCTTTGCATTGTCTGAAAGCCTTCGGAATTAACAACCGAGGATACATATGAAGTTGATGAATTACTTGTTGAATTAATTGCTTGTGCATTAGGAACAAGGCTTATGGGGGATTCAAATGTAAACGGTATGACAAGCCTTAGTGCAACAAGCAACCACAAAATATATCTTGTACATTTTGGCGCATTCTTTAAAATAAGCCGAAGTAGTATTACTGCAATTATGAGGATTGACGCAGTAACGCTCATATTAAAAATCTCTGTAAAAATAATCTCCATTGCTATTCCCTTTCGTAGGAATCAATTAGCTTTTTAATTTCAGAAACTTCTTCTTTTGACAGCTTTTTCTTTGAGGTAAAGGCTGTCAGAAATGCAGGCAAAGAACCGTTAAATGCTTCATCAACAAAATTCTTGCTTTGCATTGAATAAAAATCATCACGTGAAATTTTCGCAGTAACTATACCGTCTGCATACTGAAAAATTCCCCTGTCGGATAGTCTTTTCAGAACCGTATAGGTTGTTGTACGTTTCCAGTTTAATTCTTTTTCACAGATTTTAATGAGTTCAGAGGTTGTAAGCGGCTCGTTTTCCCAGACTAAATCTGCAAAATGTGACTCAACTGCACCGAGCTTTGTATTTTTCATTTTATATCACCTTATATTCCTTTATTTTACATCTATAGTCTACCATTTGTAGACTATATTGTCAAGCATTTTCTGCATAAATGTTGTCTATAATCCTTTTATTTTATTATGTTTAGACAAAAGAGGATTGACACATATGAAATGTCAATCCTCTTGTATTGTTATTTTATCAAGTATTTTCTGCATATCTTCGGGCAGCTCACTGCTTACGGAAATTGCATTTCCGTTTACAGGGTGAAAAAATGACATTTCTCCGCAATGGAGAGTCTGACGTGATATAAGCTCAAGACTTCCGCCGTATAAATCATCACCGAGCAACGGATGCCCTATTGATGACATATGACATCGTATCTGATGGGTTTTACCTGTTTCAAGCCAAAGCTTGATAAAAGATATTTCACCATCTGTAAATATCACGTCATAGTGCGTTATTGCAGGAGCTCCGCTGTCGAGTACGTGACGGACAATTTTGGAGTCACTTTTCAATCCTATCGGCACATTTATTGTACCGCCGCAGTCTAACTTGCCGTGACAAAGAGCAAAATAAATCTTATTAACTTTATTCTTTAATGTATTTGCGCAGAATTTGTTTTTTGCAATAAGAACAAGTCCCGATGTGTCTTTATCTAGTCGGTTTACAGCACGGAAAATATAGCTTTCTCCCTTGCTTTTCATATAGTGAGTTACTAAATTTGCAAGAGTGTTAGTCTGGTGCTGTTTCACAGGGTGAACAGGCATTGAGGGCGGTTTGTTTACAATTAAAATGTATTCGTCCTCAAATGCTATATCAAGTTTTCCCTCGATGGGAACGATTTCCGACTCCTCATCAGGCAGATTAATCTCTACAATGCTTCCAGCCTTTGTAAAATCAACGGTACGTAAAATTTTTCCGTCCATCAAAATACCGTCTTTTTTTCGCTTGAGCTGTGTTATCATTCTTGCAGATAAGTTACAGTGCTTTCTTAAAAAAGCTATTGCCTTTTTGCCGTCATATTCATCGGGAATTATAAATTCAAGTTTTTCAGACATAAAAATATCTCCAAATCAAGAACGCAATTATAAGTTGAACAATTAATATTAACGGTATTCCAAGCATAAACTTTATATGCCTTGTCTTATGCCTTATTAAAAGCATTGTTATGTACATACTTATACTACCGCCTAAAGCTGACAGAATTAACAGTGTACTTTCTTTAACACGCCAGCGCCTTTTTACTGCACAAAGCTTATCGTAAATAGTCACAATTACAGTAATAAGATTTATCAGGATAAGATATATTGCAAGAATAAATAAAAAAATGTTCATAAAAAACTCCGGAGGATGATATTTTGAAAATAAAAAAGCTGATACCGATAATGCTTTCCGTTGCAATATTAATAGGCGTAACAGCCGTAAGTTCATTCAGAAAAGCAGGATCGCCTTCTGTATCAAAAACAGTAAGCACAATTGATGAAACAGACAATTCAACCAAAGACGAGGCAAAGAAAACAGAGTTTGAAGAAATGAGAGGTGTGTGGATTTCATATATTGAGCTTAGTATGGAAAAAGAAAGCGATAAGAGCGAAGAGGCTTTCAGAAAAAAATTCGACAAAATTGCCGAAAACAGCAAAGGCTACGGACTGAATACTCTGATTGTTCAGGTTCGCCCCTACGGTGATGCACTTTATAAATCAGAGTATTACCCTTGGTCGCATATTCTGACAGGAACGCAGGGCAAGAATCCCGGATATGACCCGCTTAAAATTATGTGCGAGATAAGCAGAAAATACGGTATGCAGATTCACGCTTGGGTTAATCCTTATCGGATTACGCTTAATGAAACGCCGGGTGAACTTTCCGACGATAATCCTTATATCAAAAATAAAAATCTCGGATTAACTACAGACAGCGGAATAATCCTTGACCCGTCGAATAAAAAAACAAGAGAACTGATAACTAAAGGTGTCGTTGAAATAGTGAAGAATTATGATATTGACGGGATTCAGTTTGACGACTATTTCTATCCCGAAGATATAGGCGATTGCGACAGCAAAAGCTATGAAAGCTATATTTCAGAGGTTGGCGAGAAAAACAGTATGAATCTTGATAACTGGCGACTTGCAAACGTTAATATGTTAATTTGCGAAACGTACAGGGCAATTCATTTTGAAAGCAATGAAGTTATATTTGGCATTTCTCCGCAGGGTAACATTGACAACAACAAAAAGCTTTACGCCGATGTGAAATCGTGGTGTAATTGCAGAGGTTTTGTTGACTACATTTGTCCGCAGATTTATTTCAGCACAGAAAATCCAGCCCTTACATTTGAAAATGCTCTTGAAAGCTGGAGCACACTTGAC
>CAMKNF010000178.1 GCA_946414115.1 uncultured Ruminococcus sp.
GTTCAGACGTGTGCTCTTCCGATCTGTAGATTGCGCATCTCACAGAGGCTCGCTTGCCGCCGACGGAGTTACAATCTGTGTAAGAGGCTGCGGAATTAATTGTAACTATCTGCACGAAAACGAGCAGATGCGGCGTGCAATTACCAAGCGAGGAGCAGTAATTTCGGAGTATCCGCCCAACGAAACTCCGAGAAATTATTATTTCCCTGCCCGCAACAGGATAATTTCCGCACTTTCGGACGGAGTCCTTGTGATTGAAGCCGGTGCAAAAAGCGGTTCGCTTATTACTGCAAATCTTGCTCTTGAACAGGGCAAAGAGGTTTTTGCTCTGCTTGGCAATAACAGTCCGCAGAATGAAGGCTCTAACGGTAGAATCAAAGAGGGTTCAGCAATACCTGTTACGGATTTTATGGATATTCTCAATGCGTTTGACAATTTGTACGCAACGGACGGAGAAGTGGATTTCAACAATATTTCGCTTAACGATATTGAGGCAATCCCCGTTAAAGGCAAAAGTCCGTTTAAGAATAAACCGAAGAAATTTATAAATATTGATAAACCCGAGAATAAGATAGAAAATATTGTTGATAATTCAGATAAAGAAATAAAGCACAAAGAAAATTTAAATTTGAATCCAACAGCTCAAAGGATATATGAATACATATCCACTGAGCCTGTTCATATAGATAAAATATCAAGTGATTTAGGACTCCCTGTTTTTAAGGTGCTCTCGTCAATAACGGAGCTTGAGATGAAAAATCTTGTAAAAGCATTGCAGGGAAGAAGATATATACTTAAATAATCGGAGGTCAAAATGTCAGATTTGGTAATTGTGGAGTCACCCGCAAAAGCTAAAACTATTAAAAAATATCTGGGAAGCAATTATGAAGTAGTTGCTTCAATGGGACACGTTCGTGATTTGCCCAAGGCAAGACTGAGCGTTGATATTAAAAATCACTTTGCACCGAAATATGAAATAATCAAAGGCAAAGAAAAGCTTGTTAAAGAGCTTAAAACTCTTGCCGGTGAAAGCGACAATGTTTACCTTGCAACCGACCCTGACCGTGAGGGAGAAGCAATTTCGTGGCACCTTGCATATATACTCGGTTTGCCCGAAGATTATTGCAAACGTGTAGAGTTTAATGAAATTACAAAGACCGGTGTTAAGAACGGAATGGATAATCCCCGTTCAATCAATATTGACCTTGTAAATGCACAGCAGGCACGAAGAATTCTTGACAGACTTGTCGGCTACAAATTAAGCCCGTTTATTTCGCAGAAAATCCGCAGAGGACTTTCTGCAGGACGTGTGCAGTCTGTAGCTGTAAGAATAATCGTAGACAGAGAAGAAGAAATCAGAAAATTCAAGCCAGAAGAATACTGGACAATTGACGCAAAGTTCATTCCGAAGGGTAGCAGAAAGTCATTCTCTGCAAGCCTTTATTCGGACGCTAACGGCAAAATCAAAATTCAGAATCAGGAGCAGGCAGATAAAATTGAAGCAGATTTACAGGACGCCGAGTATATGATTACAAAGGTAAGACACGGCACTCGTAAAAAGTCACCTGCGCCGCCGTTTATTACTTCAACCTTACAGCAGGAAGCTTCAAGAAAGCTCGGCTTTCAGTCAAGACGTACAATGAAGGTTGCGCAGGAATTGTACGAAGGCGTTGAAATTCAGGGAATGGGCGCAACCGGTCTTATAACCTATATGAGAACCGACTCGCTGCGAATTTCAAACGTTGCAATTGATGAGGTAACACAGTATATCGCATCGGAATACGGCGATGAATATTTACCGCCCAAGCCGAGATTCTTTAAGTCAAGAAGTAACGCTCAGGACGGACACGAAGCAATCAGACCTTCAATGCCGAGCCTTGCACCTGATAAAATCAAGGACAGCCTGACTTATGACCAGTATAAACTCTATAAGCTTATCTGGAACAGATTTACTGCATCGCAGATGGCTGACTGTATTCAGAAAACTACGCAGGCTGATATTGAAGCAAACGGCTACACCTTTAAGGCTTCAGGCTACTATGTTGATTTTCCCGGTTTTACAACGCTTTATGTTGAGGGCAAGGACGAAGAAGAGGAAAAGTCCTCACAGCTTCCGCCGCTTGAGAAGAATATGCCGGTAAGATGCAAAGAGCTAAAAAAGAATCAGCATTTTACACAGCCGCCTGCACGTTATACGGAAGCCTCGCTTATCAAAGCACTTGAAGAATACGGAATCGGCAGACCGTCTACCTATGCGGCTACCATAACAACGATAACAGGCAGAGAATATGTTAAGCGTGAAGCGAAGAGCCTTGTTCCCACCGAGCTTGGAGAAGCAGTTACAAAGCTGATGAAAGAGAGATTTCCAAACATTGTAAATGTTAAGTTTACGGCAGGAATGGAAGAAGACCTTGATAAGGTTGAAAAAGGTGAAGAAGAATGGATAGAACTGCTTGACAATTTCTATGGCGATTTTGATGCTACTTTGAAGAAGGCAAAGACCGAAATGGAGGGCGTTAAAATCCAGCTCAAAGAGGACGAAACCGATATTATCTGCGATAAATGCGGAAGAAAAATGGTTGTTAAGGTCGGCAGATACGGCAAGTTTATTGCCTGCCCGGGTTATCCCGAGTGTAAGAATATTATTAAATATGTTGAAAAAACAGGCGTAACCTGTCCTAAATGCGGCGGTGACGTAATTGTAAAGCATACAAAGTCAAAGCGGATTTTCTACGGTTGCTCAAATTATCCCGAGTGCGATTTTGTAAGCTGGAATGAGCCTGTAAACGAAAAATGTCCGCAGTGCGGCGAGATACTCTTTAAGAAAAAGGGTAAAAAGCCTGTGCTTTTCTGTGCAAAAGAAGGCTGTGGCTTTACAAAAACGATGACAACGGAAGATAAGTAATGTATATTAATGTTATTGGAGCAGGTCTTGCAGGCTGTGAGGCGGCTATGCAGATTGCAAAACGAGGCGTTAAGGTTCGCCTTTATGAAATGAAGCCTGTTAAGAAAACGCCTGCTCATCATACAGATTTATTCGGTGAGCTTGTTTGCTCGAACTCTTTGAAAGCAATGAGAGTTGAAAGTGCTGCAGGACTTTTAAAGGAAGAAATGCGAAGACTCAATTCTTTTCTGATGAAATGTGCCGACAAGTGCAAAGTCCCTGCCGGCGGTGCGCTTGCTGTTGACAGAGATATTTTTTCAAAGCTTGTTACTGACGGTATAAAAAGCAATCCGAATATCGAAGTAATCACCGAGGAAATAAGCGAAATCCCTGATGATGCAATAACGATTGTTGCAACAGGTCCGCTTACTTCCGAACCGCTTTCAGATACAATCAGCAAGATGTTCGGCGATTCGCTTTCATTCTTTGATGCGGCGGCACCGATTGTCACAGCAGAAAGCGTTGATATGGACTATGCCTTTTGTGCGTCAAGATATGAACGTGGCGACGGGGACGATTATATAAACTGTCCGATGAATAAAGAGGAGTACGAAACCTTCTACAACGAGCTTGTAAGCGCAGAGCGTGCACCGCTTCACGATTTTGACGTTAACAATCCAAAGGTGTACGAGGGTTGTATGCCTGTTGAGGTTATGGCACAGCGTGGCGAGGGTACATTGCGTTTCGGACCTATGAAGCCTGTCGGACTTGTAAATCCAAGAACAGGTCACAGACCGTGGGCTGTGTTACAACTGCGTAAGGAAAACTCCGAGGGTACAATGTATAACCTTGTCGGTTAGATCGGAAGAGCACACGTCTGAACTCCAGTCACCATCAAGTATC
>CAMKNF010000179.1 GCA_946414115.1 uncultured Ruminococcus sp.
TCTGATGACGCCGTCAACAGATGCAATCTTGTCTGCGTCTGCCTTATCTGTGCCTGCTACGTCGATGATTGTGTAAGCGTAGTCGCCTCTGCTCTTTGAAAGCATATTTTCAACGTTGCCGCTGATTTCTGTAAGAACCTTCTTGAGAAGCTCGGGAACATTCTTGTGCATTACACAGAAACGTGTGTCACCCTCGCTTGTTCTTGCAAGTGAAATTGCAGGATAGTTTACAGAGTTGATGATATTGCCGTTCTCGAGGTACTCCATAACCTGGTCGCAAGCCATAACAGCGCAGTTTTCTTCACTTTCGGGAGTTGATGCGCCGAGGTGAGGCATACAGATTACGTTCTCCTCGCCGAGAATATCGTCTGTACCGAAGTCGGTAACGTACTTTGCAACCTTGCCACTCTTGAGTGCTTCAAGAACTGCGGTTGAATTTACAAGACCGTCACGGCTGAAGTTGAGAATGCGAACGCCGTCTCTCATCTTTGCAATCATATCAGCGTCAACAAGGTTCTTTGTATCGGGAGTGAGCGGAACGTGAATTGTGAGGTAATCACAGTTCACCATAACTTCCTCGTTGCTCTTCATAAGTTTAACAGCGGGGTCAAGTCTTAAAGCGTTGGGAACGGACATAAACGGGTCAAAGCCGACAACGCTCATACCGAGAGCAACAGCACAGTTAGCAACAAGAATACCGATTGCACCGAGTCCGATTACACCGAGAGTCTTGCCCTTAAGCTCGGGGCCAACGAACTGGCTCTTGCCCTTTTCAACCATTTTGCCGACAGCGTCGCCGTTGCCTTTGAGTGTTTTAGCCCAGTCAATACCCTCTGTAATCTTTCTTGAAGAGAGGAGCATACCTGCGATAACAAGCTCTTTAACAGCGTTTGCGTTAGCACCGGGAGTGTTGAAAACAACAATACCCTGCTCGGAGCACTTGTCCTTGGGAATGTTGTTTGTGCCTGCGCCTGCTCTTGCAATTGCAAGGAGGTTGCTGTCAAACTCCATTTCGTGCATTGACGCACTTCTTACGAGCACTGCATCGGGATTCTGAACGTCGTCACCGTAGGTGTAGTTTTCACCGAGGCGGCTTGTGCCGATGCTTGAAATTTTATTTAATGTCAGAATATTGAACATTGTAATCAATCCTTTTTAATATATGTTGGGACGTATGAAAAAACATACAAAATATAATTATTTATTATCAGCTTCAAATTTCTTCATAAACTCAACGAGCTTTTCAACGCCCTCATAAGGCATAGCGTTGTAGATTGAAGCTCTCATACCGCCTACACTGCGGTGACCCTTGATGTTTACAAAGCCTGCTTCTGTTGCTTCCTTAACAAACTTTGCGTCTAAATCAACGTCGCCTGTTACGAACGGAACGTTCATAAGCGAACGGTCCTCGGGAACAACTGTGCCCTTGAACATTTCGGAGCTGTCGAGGAAACCGTAAAGAAGATCAGCCTTCTTCTTGTTCAGCTCATACATCTTGTCAAGACCGCCGACTTCATTTTTAATCCACTCTAAAACGAGCTTTGCAATATAGATTGTGTAGCAGGGCGGAGTGTTAAACATTGAACCGTTATCAGCGTGAGTTTTCCAGTTGAGCATTGTAGGAGTAATATCCATAGCATTGCCGATTAAGTCCTCACGAACAATAACAACAGTAAGACCTGCGGGAGCCATATTCTTCTGTGCGCCAGCATAAAGAACGCCAAACTTTGAAACGTCAATAGGTCTTGAAAGAATGCAGGAAGAAATATCCGCAACAAGCGGAACGTCGCCTGTATCGGGAAGCTCGTTATATACTGTTCCGTAGATAGTATTGTTCATACAAATGTAGAAGTAATCAGCGTCCTTTGTAAATGTCGAAGGATCAAGCTTGGGTATGTATGAGAAAGTCTTGTCAGCCGACGATGCAACAACATTAGCTTCGCCGTAACGAGCGGCCTCTGCGTGAGCCTTTTTAGCCCACTGACCTGTGATGACATAGTCAGCCTTACCGCTTTTTGTCATAAGGTTCATAGGAATTGCGGCAAACTGTGTTGATGCGCCGCCCTGAAGGAAAAGCACCTTGTAGTTGTCGGGGATATTCATAACCTCTCTTAAAAGAGCCTCTGCGCCCTCTATAATTGTACCGTAAATTTTTGAGCGGTGCGACATCTCCATTACGCTCTGGCCGCTGCCCTCGTAGTCGAGCATTTCAGCCGCTGCTTTTTTAAGTACAGACTCAGGTAACATTGACGGGCCTGCAGAAAAATTGTAAACTCTTGCCATGTCTAAAATCTCCCTTGATTTATTTAAAAAATTTTTATTTGGAATAGCAATTGCAATACTGTCACAAATTGCCTATACATATAAATTATACGCCTATATTTTAACAAAGTCAACAATAACGGCGAATTTGCACATAGAAAAATCAAATAGTTATTTAGTTATTTTTCCGATTGCTGTTATGATTTCATCTCTCATTATGATAGCTTCGTTTCGAGCCGCCTGTGCAAAATCTTCTTCCGTAAGGTTCTGCTTCTTCCAAGCACACATAATTCCACGGCTTGAATTGATGATTGCGCCGAGTCCGTTTTCATCAAACGCATTTTTAACGTCCTCTGCACCGCCGCCCTGTGCGCCGTAGCCGGGAACGAGGAAGAATGTATGCGGAAGCTTTGCTCTCATCTCTTTAAGCTGTTCGGGATAGGTTGCGCCGACAACTGCGCCGACAGCCGAGTAGCCGTATTTGCCCATAAGCTCCTCTCCCCAGCTCTCGCACATTCTGCCCATATGCTCATAAACGGTTTCGTCAGTGTCAAGCTTCATATCCTGCAACTCGCCCGAGCTGGGGTTAGAGGTCTTTACAAGCACGAAAATACCCTTATCCTTTTCACTGCAAATGCTTGCAAGTGGCTTGATACCGTCAGTTCCGAGGTAGCCGTTTACTGTAAGTGCGTCAGCACCGAAAGCGTCAATTTGTTCGCCTGCAACGTCTGTTGTGCCGAGGTGAGCCGTTGCGTAAGCCTCCATAGTTGTGCCAATGTCGTTGCGCTTACCGTCTGTTATTACGAACATTCCCTTTGACTTTGCATATGCGATTGTGTCGCAAAGAGCCTTTACGCCCTGCCAGCCGTACATTTCATAATATGCAGCCTGCGGCTTGATTGCCGGAACAATGTCGCAAAGCGAATCAATCAGAGCCTTGTTGAACTCAAAGAGTGCCGCAGCCGCTCCGTCAAGAGTTTTTCCATATTTTGCAAAACAAGCCTCCTTGATTGAAGCAGGTACATAGTCAAGCTTCGGGTCAAGACCTGCAACAGTGGGGTTCTGCATTTCCACAATTTTTTCAATAAGTCTGTCAAATGCCATTTTCTACTCTCCTTTTTTAGTCCGTTATATCATTTGTTCATAGCTCCAACGTTTCCTATATTACCGTAGGGGACGGCATCCCTGACGTCCCGATACACATAAATTTTAATACAATTTATGTGCGGACACGGCACGCCGTGTCCCTACGAAAGTGTTTAACCATAATTATGAATTAATAATGTCAAAAAGCTCGTTGTTGAAACGTGAATAATCCTTTCTGTCGTCCTTTACGAACGAAATTGCAGGACGGGGATGAGTGTTGAACTGACCTGTGAGCATATAAGGAATGTCATATCCCCATTTTACGCCGTCCTCCTTGAGCTTATGCGTATGCTGCTCAATAATTTTCAGAATCGGTGTTACCTTATACTTTGGATTTTTGAGGAAGCCGAGCAACAGTTCAAG
>CAMKNF010000180.1 GCA_946414115.1 uncultured Ruminococcus sp.
CACCGAGATCTACACTCTTTCCCTACACGACGCTCTTCCGATCTGGCGTAGACGTTGTTCTTGAGTGCACAGGCTTCTACTGCTCAAAGGCAAAGAGCCAGGCTCACATCGATGCCGGTGCAAAGAAGGTTGTTATTTCTGCTCCCGCAGGCAACGACCTTAAGACAATCGTTTACAGCGTAAACGAAAAGACTCTTACAGCAGACGACACAATCATTTCTGCTGCTTCCTGCACAACAAACTGCCTCGCTCCCATGGCTGATACTCTTAACAAGTACGCTGAAATCCAGAGCGGTATTATGTCAACAATTCACGCTTACACAGGCGACCAGATGATTCTTGACGGTCCTCACAGAAAGGGCGACCTCAGAAGAGCAAGAGCAGGCGCAGCTAACATCGTTCCTAACTCAACAGGCGCTGCAAAGGCTATCGGTCTTGTAATTCCCGAGCTCAACGGCAAGCTCATCGGTTCAGCTCAGCGTGTACCCGTTCCCACAGGTTCAACAACAATCCTCACAGCTGTTGTTAAGGGCACAGACGTTACAGTTGAAGGCATCAACGCTGCTATGAAGGCTGCTGCTTCAGAGTCATTCGGCTACAACGAGGATCCCATTGTTTCTTCAGACGTTATCGGTATGAAGTACGGCTCACTCTTTGACGCTACACAGACAATGGTTTCAAAGATTGCTGACGACCTCTATGAGGTACAGGTTGTTTCTTGGTATGACAACGAGAACTCATACACAAGCCAGATGGTTAGAACAATCAAGTATTTCGCTGAATTAGGTTAATCGTAACTTATAATTTAGATTAAAAAATCACAGGACATTGCAGAAATGCAGTGTCCTGTTTTTCTGTTTAAGGAATGATATACCCATAACAAGCTCGATTAGTTTTTACATTATATGATTAACATTTTTAATTACAGATTTTTTCGGAAAAACATTTATCATTTTGTTTTATTATATAGTCACGGATCCGAAACCAAAATAAGATAAAATAAAATAAAAGGAGAATTTTATTATGAAAAAAATCTTTAGTAAAACATTATCAATCATTTTATCAACAGTAATTCTTTTATCTGCGGTGTGCGCAGCTAATACATTCACGGTCAGCGCAGAAACAACCGATTCTATGGTGTATCCCGGCGGAGAGATTAGAGTTACTTACTCTTTTTCGAAGGATAGCTGGAGTGTTCCTTGTTATTTCTTTGAAGCAAAATATGACTCTAATGTTCTTGAGTTTGAAAACGTTGAGAATCATTGGTCTATTCCACCAATGTTTGCGCCGCACGATGGTTATGTTTCAGTTATAGCATCATCAGCTTATGGTGTGGAAGTAAAAGCAGGAGATAAGCTTGTTTCGATGTCATATTCCGTAAAAAAAGAAGCCAATATTAATAGCATTGATTTCGGTTTCAAGCACTTCGAGCTTTACGACGACGATTATGTGCCGCTCGACGAATCGTATGTCGCTTACTCTGTTGAGGTTCTTTCTCGTGGCGAAGTGCCAACTACAGAGCCTACAACCACTGAACCGGAAACTACAGAGCCTGCAACTACTGAACCTAAAATACTATATGGTGACGTTAACGGAAACGGATTAGTTAACATTCAAGACGCAACTGAAATTCAGAAGTTTGGCGTTGGCATTAATACTCCCGAGGTCGGAAGTGATTTATTCGAGCTTGCCGACGTCAACGATGACGGCAGAATTTCAATTCTTGACGTTACCTGCGTTCAAAAGTACCTCGTAGGCGGTTATAATGATACAGGTCTTTTAGGCAAATAAATTTTATTCATAAAACAAAAGTTGTGACACCGTTTCTGATGTCACAACTTTTTTCGTTATCGTGTATTATCCTACATTCGACTTTTCTCTTTTGAATAAAGGGTTGATGCGTATATGCACGGGATTATGCAGGCGACAACGAGGAACAAGACGAGTCCGCCGAAAAGTACAGCCATACCGTTGAGCCTGAAAATCATTCCGACAATTGCGAGTATAACCATAACTGCGCCTGAAATTACGCCGAGGTAGCCGCCGAGCTTGTGTGTTTTCTTCCAAACTGTTTCGCTTGACAGCGTTGCGGGTGTTTTTATGCCGAGCGAGCTGTTCTGCTTAATCTTCGGGAGTATATTACTGATGAACAGCATAAGCGCACCTACTGCCGCCGCTAAAATATATTCAAAAGCATTTCCCATCTTGGTTGCTCCGCTTATGCAGATTATTGTCAGATACCAAAATAGAATAATGAAAAACAGGAATAAACCAAGCACTATTCTGCCGACATACTTCTGGTTTTTCAGCAGTTTTTCATATTTTTCCGCTACGATTGAATAAATTAGATAGATAATTCCCAGCACAATTAAAATGCAGGGCATAAACATTACAAACCACTTTGACGAATAGCTGTCTGCCACACCGTCGATATTATAGTGCATAGGCACAATTTCAAGCGGTGAAAGCGCAACATAGACTGCCGTTAATGCGGCGTTAATTAATGCTAAAATCAAAAATGCAAATTTTTTCATACTAATCCTCTCCTCTTTTCGTAAGGTCTGAAAGCATACCGAGAATGTCCTCAAGCACGCTCGTTTTGAGTGAATAAACTACGTTCTGCCCTTGCTTTTCCGCATCAACAAGGTCAGCCTGTTTCAGAATGTTCAGGTGATTGCTGATTGACGGCTTTGTCATATTGAACTCGGCGGCAATTTCGCCTGCGTTCATATCCTGCTTTTTTAGCAGTGAAAGAATCTTTCGTCTGGTCGGGTCAGCCAGAGCTTTCCATACATCACCCATTGAAAAAGCCTCCTATTGATTATTAGTTATTTAGATAATTGTCTAATTAACTAATTGCATTATAGCAGCAAAATTTTTAAATGTCAAGCATTTTTAATTAACAATTTACATTCAATTGTCGCTACGCTCCTTATTTATAATAATGTTGCAATTTTTAATAATATAATGTATAATACTGTTTGTGATAAAATGTTTTTTCGGAGGAAAATTATGAACGGTATGATTAAAAAATACTTGCCTTATGCGGTCACTATTTTTGCGATTTACCTTATTACGCCGCTTTTATTCAGAAATTCTGCAATGTCTAACTTTGTTTCCGTTGCATTTTACTTTATATTCCCCGGAACGGCTATTGCAAGCTCCGCAATTTACTGTTCAAAATACGGTCTTGACTTTCTGTTTGCTCTGATTGCGCCGATTGCATACATTCCGAGTATGCTCATCTATTACGGCGGTTTCAATCTTCCCAACATCATTCTTCTTGCCGTTTACCTTGTTGCAGGAATTTTCGGTCTTTTTGTAGGCGATATTGCTCTGGGCGACAAAAGGCGCAAAAAAGAGGCTGAAGAAAAGGCTGAAGCAGAGGCTCTTATGCTTGAGGCAAAAAGACGTGATGAAATTGAGCGTGAAAAAAGAGAATCATCGCAGTCATATGATGACAACGATGATTTTGATTACGATAAGTATTTGTCGGACATTGACAAGCCTGTCAGTGGAACCGACGCTGAAATTGACGATATTTTAAGCGAATACGGCTCGGGCAAGCACTAAATGCAATAAAGATTTGTGTCCCACGCAGGAATGTACGGGTGGTGGCGCAGATAAATTTTGTATTCGGGATTGAGCCGATTAATCAGAATCGGAAGCCTGAAAATATCTTCAAATCTATGATACGCTGCGAAATTCAGCTTCGGCTTGAAATTTTGCAGCGTGTTTTTCATTCCCAGCAGAGTTTCAAA
>CAMKNF010000181.1 GCA_946414115.1 uncultured Ruminococcus sp.
CGGCTTCTTGCCTGTCTGTTTACATATATCCTCAAAGCAAAGAGCAATCGGCTCGGCTTTCATAAGCATACCCATTCCTCCGCCGTAGGGAGTATCATCAACTCGTCTGTGCTTGTCAAATGCATAGTCACGAAGCTGGTGGCAGACGATTTCAATTGCACCGCTCTTCTGCGCCCTGCCGATTATGCTCTCGTTTAAAACAGGCTCGAACATTTCGGGGAATAAGGTTATTATGTCAATCCTCATCGTCAAATATTCCTTTCATCGGGCGAATAAGCACAAAGCCGCCGTCAACGTTGATTTCTTCAACCACCTCGTCAATAACGGGCGCAAGATACTTTTTGTTATTGCTGTCGGTGATTTCGTAAACATCGTTCGCACCTGTGCGCAGAACATCGGTAATTTTGCCGTAAACAGTGCCGTTTTCAGCGTCCTTTACCTCAATCCCGATTAAGTCCTGAACAAAGTTTACACCCTCGTCAAGAGTTATGTCATCACGATTGATATATATAATTTTCCCTCTTAATTTTTCAGCGGCTTCTATGGTATCAACCCCCTTGATTTTTGCAAGGGTTATGTTCTTGTGAGGACGTGACTTTACTTCAATAAAGGTCTGTCCTTTTTCGTCAAGATACAGCTTTTTAAAGGCGCATAAAAACTCGGGAGAATCGCACCAAGGCTCGATTCTCACTTCTCCCTTTATGCCGTGAGTACCGACGATTTTTCCCGAATCAAGGTATTGCTTTTTCATACTTTCGCTCCATTCCTGCGTTTATTTCAGCTCAACAATAGTTACGCCGTCCTCGCCCTCGCCGAATACTCCGAGGCGGTGGCTTTTGACCGCTTTGTTTGACTTTAGATACTGATTGATTTCTCGTCGCAGAACTCCCGTTCCCTTGCCATGGATAATCGTGATTTTACTTACCCCCGACAACACTGCGTTGTCAATTGCTTTATCAACAATGTTGACTGCGTCAAATGCAGTTTCGCCCCTTACGTCAACCTCTGTTTCGGGGCGGATGTCCATTCTGCTCGGCACATTTCGCCTGCTCGGGAACTGACTTGCGGCAGGCTTGTTCTGCGATTTTAACAACCTCAGGTTTTTAATGTCAACTCTTGTTTTTATAATTCCTGCCTGTACAAGCACAAGTCCCTCTTTGTTGGGCGGTGCAAGTACGGTTGCGTTTTTGTCTATATCGTAAATCAACACACTGTCGCCGACCTTTAACGGACGGGGCAGTTTATACTCCTCATTCGGCGTTTTCTTCGCCTGAATCGGGTCTGCGTGAGCTTCCATCTTGTCAATGTCACGTTTCAGCTTTGAGCGTGCCTCGGCGCTCATTTCCTTTGATTTTCTCGCCTTTTCAAGCTCCTCAACAAGTGCGTCAGCCTGCGCTCTTGTCTTTGAAATTATGCGCTGTGCCTCCTGCTTTGCACGTTCGATTTCACGCTCCGCATCCTTCTTTGCTTTGAGCATTTCGTTCTCGGCTTTCTGCTTTTCGGTGTTTGCCTTTGCAGTGAGCCTGTTTGCGTTTTCAAGCTGTTTTTCAAGGCTTTGACGGCGTTTTTCAAGCTTTTCTACAACGTCTTCAAACTGTCTGCTCTCGGAGGAAACAAGTTCCTGCGCCCTGTCGACAATTTCAGAGTCCATTCCGAGCCTTTTTGAAATTGCAAATGCATTACTCTTACCCGGTACACCGATTAAAAGTCTGTAGGTCGGCTTGAGCGTTGCAACGTCAAATTCACAACAGCCGTTTTCTACTCCCTCTGTACGCAGTGCAAACTCCTTTAGTTCTGCATAGTGAGTTGTTGATGCGATTTTTGCGTGGCGTGTGCGCAATTTCTCAAGAATTGCAATAGCAAGTGCCGCACCCTCAACGGGGTCTGTTCCTGCGCCAAGCTCGTCAATAAGGCAGAGTGAGCCTGCGTTTGCAAGCTTGATAATCTGAATGATATTAGTCATATGTGCCGAAAAGGTTGACAACGACTGCTCAATGCTCTGCTCGTCGCCAATATCGACAAGCACACGTCTAAAAACCGACAGCTCGCTGTTGTCGGCGCACGGCACAAGAAGTCCGCACATTGCCATAAGAGTTAGCAAGCCGAGCGTTTTAAGCGTTACCGTTTTACCGCCCGTATTCGGTCCCGTGATTACGAGTGTATCAAATGACTTTCCCAGCACAATGTCAACGGGAACGACCTTGTCCTTGTCAATCAGCGGATGTCTTGCCTGCTTGATGTCAACTACTCCCCTGTCGTTCATAACAGGCATTGAAGCCTTCATTGAATACGCAAGGTCTGCCTTGGCAAAAATAAGGTTGAGATTTGCAAGGTTTTCGTAGCTTCTGATTATCGTATCTGC
This sequence comes from uncultured Ruminococcus sp., assembly GCA_946414115.1. GTDB lineage: Bacteria > Bacillota > Clostridia > Oscillospirales > Acutalibacteraceae > Ruminococcoides. Next base: position 2,363 of record CAMKNF010000181.1, read on the forward strand.
AAAGTCGCCTGCGCTTGCCGACAATTCAAAGAGGATTCGCTCGATTTCCTCCTCCTCTTTTGATTTGAGCATTTTAATATCGTTGTTTGCCTGCACAACGCCTATCGGCTCAATAAAAACTGTCGCACCGCTTGACGAGGTGTCGTGCACAAGTCCGGGCACATTGTTGCGGCATTCGCTCCTTACAGGCACAACATACCGTCCGTCACGCTGGGTAACAATAGCGTCCTGAAGATACTTTATGTATGTTGAGCTGTGAATAATTTTGTCGAGCACTTTTCTTGCCTTTGAAGATGCAGTGCGGATTTTGCGGCGAATATCCGACAAGGCTGTGCTTGCGCTGTCGGCGATTTCGTCCTCGCTTAAAATTGCGGAGGTAATTTTTTCCTCAAGAAACTTATTGGAAATCAGTCCGCTGAAATAGATGTCAAGCGCAGTTTCTGTGTTTGCAAACCTTGAGTGCCACTCCTTGACGGTGCGGATTATCCTCAAAGTCTGCGCAATTTTCAAAAGCTCGCCTGTTGAAAGACAGCCGCCTGCCTGCGCACGTCTTAACTGATTTGCACAGTTTGTTGCTCCGCCGAATGACGGCGCACCGAATTTACCGCTTAACACAACTGCGTCATCGGTCTGCTTTAAAAGAAGCTGAACCTTTTTCAAATCGAACTGCGGTTCAAGCTTCAGCGCCATTTCTCGTGCATCATCAATGTTTGTTCTGCCCGCAAGGCGTTCAAGTATTTTATCAAGTTCAAGTGTTTTGTAATGTCTGTTCATAATTTATCCTTAACTAATCATTTTGTAAAACGTCAATGTTTTGAAGTCCTTTTCAAATCTGTATTTTAAATAGCTTTCGCTTGCCTGATTCAGCACTTCAAGTCCCCGTTCTGAAAGCGAAAATGAAAACAGTTTATCATCATCTGCATAAACAGTATGCCGCAAAGCAGTGAGTGTTGAGGGGTTAAGCTCAATCGCAATTTCACCGTTTTTAACGTGACAGGCGGCACATTCGAGCATACCGATTTTAGGCAGAAAATACATAGTATCGGGGCAGTATTCACCGCACTCTCTGCACATACGCAAGTCGGGCATATAGCCTGCCATACTTGCAAGGCGCATTTCAAAGCAAGGCTTTATAAGCTCTGCGCTCCGTTTTTCTTCGCCGAGCAGGTAAAGTGAATTGAGAATAAGGCTTAAAAAAGCGTCCGACTTCTGGTCTCTCGGGCAGATTGTCAGCGCAAGCTCGCAAAAATACTGGGCAAGGCACATTTTTTTAACGTCGCTTCTCAACTTTGAAAAAATGCGGATTGTCTGCGCATCGCCGATTATGTAGCTGTCCCGACCCTTGTAGATTGAGATCGGAAGAGCGTCGTGTAGGGAAAGAGTGTAGATCTCGGTGG
>CAMKNF010000182.1 GCA_946414115.1 uncultured Ruminococcus sp.
CACCGAGATCTACACTCTTTCCCTACACGACGCTCTTCCGATCTGGATTCGCAGGACGGTATTTCAAATACATTTACGATTGTTCCCTCCGCACTCGGCAAAACCGAGGAGCAGAGAAACCACAACCTTGTTGCATTGCTTGACGGCTATATGCTCAAGGGCGGTTACCACCTCAACGTAAACGTGTTTGACAGAGAGCTTCTCATTGACGCACAAAAGCACCCCGAGCTTTATCCTCAGCTTACAATCCGAGTTTCGGGCTACGCCGTAAACTTCATCAAGCTCACAAAGGAACAGCAGGACGAGGTTATTTCCAGAACCTTCCATTCGGCAATTTAAAAATTTATCAGGGCGGATATTTTTCTATCCGCCCATTTGAATATAAGGTGAAATTATGACAGGTAAAATTCATTCATTTGAATCATTCGGAACGGTTGACGGACCGGGTGTTCGCTTTGTAGTGTTCTTTCAGGGTTGTCCTATGCGCTGTCTTTACTGCCACAATCCCGACACTTGGACACCTGACGCCGGAACGGAGTACACCGCCGAGCAGATTGTTGAAAAAATAGTGCGCAATATGCCGTTTTACACAACGGGCGGACTTACCGCAACGGGCGGTGAGCCTATGCTCCAGCTTGACTTTCTGATTGAGCTTTTCACACTCGCAAAGAGCAAGGGGATTAACACCTGCCTTGACACCTCGGGCGTGATGTTCGACAGAAATAACAGCGAGCGTATGGAGAAAATCGACAGGCTTTTAGAGGTCTGCGACCTCGTTATGCTCGACATAAAGCACATTGACGATAACGAGCATAAAAAGCTGACAGGTCATTCGAATAAAAATATCCTCGATTTTGCACGTTACCTTGACGAAAAGAACGTGCAGATGCGTATCCGCCACGTCATTGTTCCAAACATTACGGACAATCGAGAGGAGCTATTTAAGCTCGGTCGTTTTTTAAAGCCGTTTAGGAATATCGAAAAAATCGAAACCCTGCCGTATCATACGCTTGGCAAGGCAAAGTATGAAAATCTCGGACTTGATTATCCGCTTGGCGATACTCCACAGCTTTCCGAAAGCGACGCAGAAAATGCGCTTGAAATCATTAGGGAGGGTATGCAGTGAGTACACCGCAAAGCATAGTGCACCCGATTCCTCCGCTGTTTGACGAAAATTCAAGAACGCTGATTCTCGGCAGTTTTCCGTCGGTCAAGTCAAGGGAGCAGAGTTTCTTTTACGGACATCCGCAAAACCGTTTCTGGAAGCTGATTGCAACGCTGTTTGACGAGGAAATTCCGCAGAGCATAGACGAGAAAAAACAGCTCATATTAAAGCATAACCTTGCGCTTTGGGATGTCATTCACTCCTGCACAATAACAGGCTCGAGCGACAGTTCAATCAAGGACGTTGTGCCGAACGATTTGTCGGTGATTCTGCAAAACAGCAGGGTGGACAGAATTTTTGCAAACGGAGCATTGTCGCACAAAATGTATATGAAGTACATCTTTCCGCAGACAGGGATAGAGGCGGTAAAGCTGCCGTCAACAAGCCCTGCAAATGCGGCGTTTTCGCTTGAACGACTTGCCGAAAGCTGGAAAATAATAAAGTAAAAAACGCTGTAGCATAAATTCTGTGCTACAGCGTTTTTTCTGTCTGTTCATAAATTTTCAGTGCCGTTTGGCTGTTGTCAATAATTGCGTCTTTCAGCTCGTCAATTCCCGAAAACTTTCTCTCGGGGCGGATAAATTCAAGCAGTCGTACGTCTGCGCTCTGTCCGTAAATTTCGCCGCCCTTGTACTTTGGCATCCACGTTTCGCAAAGCGGTGTGTTTCCGCCGACTGTCGGTTTGATTCCGATGTTCGTAACTCCGCAGTAGGTTTCCCCGTTTTCAAGCGTGACGATTGACGCATAAACGCCGAATTTCGGCACAACAAGCTCACTGCAAAGCGGCTGATTTATTGTCGGCGTGCCAAGTTCTCTGCCGAGCCTTTTGCCGTGCTCAATCACCGAGGAAAAGCCGAATCGACTGCACATAAGCTCGTTTGCTCTTTTGACGTTTCCGTCTGTAATCAGCTTTCGGATAAGCGTTGATGATATAATCTCGCCCCTGCTTTCCGTTGCAGGAACAACAGTAAGTGTAACACCTTTGCTTTCGCAAAAGCTTTTCAGCGTTTCGGCTTTTCCTTCGCCGTTTTTGCCGTATCGGTAGTTAAATCCACAGAAAAGCTTTTCTGCTTTCAGCGTGTCAATCAAAATTTTCTGCGCAAAGTCCTGTGCAGGCATATTCATAATTTTTTCAAAGTCCGCCTGATAGGTTCGCTCAATTCCGAGCCTTTCAAGCGTTTTTATTTTGTCCTCGTTTGTCATTAGCGCATTGCTTTGCGTGCCGTTTAATACACTTTTCGGACTTTTTGAAAAAGTAAAGCAAACGGGAGTAAGTCCGTTTTTCTTTTCAGCGGCGGCAAGAGAAATCACGTTTCTGTGCCCCTTGTGCAGTCCGTCAAAATAGCCAAGCGCAATTGCCGTTCCCGATTTTTCTGGTAATATTTCAAAGAAATTCTGCATAAATATATTTATACCTCGAAGTTAAGAAATCATACTTGCAATTATATTTTACCGCTCTTAATCAGCATTGCGGTTTTTAAGACTGCAACCTGCGTTTTTGCGTCGGGAATCTGATTGTTAAGCACCATTTCAACAGCCTTGTCAAGCGGTATCTTTTCAACGTTCAGAAACTCTCCGTCGTCGGGATTTGAGCTTCCCTGTGACTTAACCTTGCAGGCGTAGAGGTGGATAATTTCCGATGTGTAGCCCGGAGAGGGGTAGAGCTGACCAAGAGAAATGTACGAGTATCCCTCTGCGCCTGTTTCTTCCATAAGCTCACGCTTGCCGTTTTCAAGCGGCGTTGAGCCTTTTTCAAGCTTGCCTGCGGGCAACTCGAGTACAACCTCTTTGTACGGATAGCGAAACTGCCTTACAAAAAGCAGGTTGTTGTCCTCATCAAGCGCCGCAACGGTTACTCCGCCGGGGTGGTTTACAACCTCACGCTTTGATTTTTTGCCGTTCGGCAGTTCAATTTCATCAAGTGTTATATGAAGTATTCTGCCGTCAAAAACGCTTTTGCTCGACAGAGTTTTTTCAGTAAGTTCCATAACAGCCTCCAAAAATTAAAAGGAAAGGATTTTTATATGATTAACTACAATGTTTTGCCCGACTATCAGGCAAGGAAAGAAATTATTAATGAGATTTGCGAGAAATACGGTTTTGTAAAGCGGTGTTTCATCGGAAAAAGCGTGTGCGGAAGGAGCATTGACGTTCTACATATCGGCAACATAAAGCACCGTGTGCTATACTGCGGCGGCTTTCACGGCTCGGAATACCTTACAGTGCTTGCTCTGCTGAAATTCCTCGAAGAATGTTGTCACTCAATGAAAAGCGACAAAAAGGTAGGCGAGCACAATCTGGGCGATTTTCTCAGGATAAGAGGACTCACGATTATTCCCTGTGTTAATCCCGACGGTGTGGAAATTGCACTTCACGGCAGTGACGCCGCTCTGAAATACAAGCCTCTTGTTGAGGACGTTGCCGAAAATACACGCAAGTGGCAGGCAAACGCAAGGGGAGTTGACATAAACCACAACTTC
>CAMKNF010000183.1 GCA_946414115.1 uncultured Ruminococcus sp.
CGCACTATTACAAATTCGGAGCGAAGCGACCATTAATTCCGCATTCCTAATTCCGAATTCCGCATTAAATTATCGTTTATCTCATTAAATACACCTGAAAGCAAAGCTGACTAAAATGGATAATCAGATTATCTTAAAATATACCTGTCAAATGTCTTTGCAATTCCGTCGTCGTCATTACTTTCGCAAACGTAGTCGGCAATTTTCTTCACGTCGGGTTCAGCGTTACCCATTGCAACGCCGAAGCCTGCGTAGCCTATCATTGTCATATCGTTGTAGTTGTCTCCGAACGCAGCTAGCTCCTCTCGCCTTACGCCGACTCTTTGCAGTAAAAACGGCAGCATAGAGCCTTTTGTAACGCCGAACGGCATAATTTCAAGAAAATACGGAGCGCTCTTGTAAACGTCGAGCAATCCGTCATAGCGGCGTGACAAAATCGACTGATAACGGTCAATCTCGTCAGGCTCGCCTGCAAGCAGAATTTTGTTGATATTGAATTTAACAGCCGAAACAAAGTCGTCAACAACAACCATTTCCGCCTTGATGATGTCCCTTTCAACATAGGTATAATCGTTGACCTTGTTGTCGGAAATAATGTGCTTGTCGTCGTAGGTGTTGATTGTAATGTTTGAGTCCTTGAGCACACCGACGATGTCGGCAAGATATTCAAGCGGAAACAGCTTGCTGACAACGGTTTCGCCCGTTTCGCAATTGATGATTTTTCCGCCGTTGAACGCCATAATAAACCCGCCGTAGCGGTCAAGGAGCAAATCCTTGGCTATAGGATAGATTCCGATAGGGTGACGTCCTGATGCAAGAATAATTTTTTTGCCCTGTTTCTGCGCTTCAAGCAGAGCATACCTTGTGCGGGGCGTGATTTCCTTTTTGGAATTTGTCAGCGTCCCGTCAATGTCAAGCGCTATCAACTTGTAATCCATAAAATTCACCTATAATGCTTTTGTTTGTGCACAATATGCACATTTTGCTTACTCCAAAACTTCTACACTCAACTATATCATAAGAAACGTGAAAATGCAACAACATTTGTTTGCGCAATGCTGCTGATTTTATGCGCATTCAGGGCGATTAAATTAATGTGTTTACTTTTTTGTTTACATCATAAACTTGGCAAAGCTTAAAAAGCCGATTTTAAAACAAAATCCGGTTATCCGTTTAATGAGCTAAACTATAATTTAGCGGTGTGAATTATAGAAACGTTGACGTGTTGACACGGCGTGCCGTGTCCACACAAAAATTAAACGCAATTTTTGCGAATTGGACGTCTGGGAAGCCGTCCCTTACGGAGAGGTTTGTTGTCCTCTATTACTACGGTTAATTTGGTACAGTTTGATTGCCACTGCGGACACGGCACGCCGTGTCCCTACGACTGTAATACAAACGTTTCCTATACCGCCGTAGGGGACGGGTTCCCACACGTCCCGAAACGTTATCAATATATCAATCAACCCGAGGAAAACAAACTTATCCAAATAACACGCAACATTACAAATTCGGAGTTTTGCGTGTCGAGGCTCTCGACCGACCATTAATTCCGAATTACGCATTCCGCATTCCGAATTGAATAATGGGATAGTCAGATTTTTAATAATTGTCAACCTAATTAAAATATTTAGTTGACAAATATAAAATCGGCGTGTATTATTAGACTGACAAACTTGATTTGGAGGGATAAAAATGAACAGTATGAAAAAGCGTTTTACAATTTATCAGCTCGCAACCTGTGCGTTAATGGCGGCGCTGATGTGCGTACTCGGACCGATGTCAATTCCGATTGGACCTGTCCCCGTATCCTTGACAAACTTCGTAATTTACCTTGCCGTATATCTTCTCGGTATGAAAGGCGCAACAGCAAGCTACCTCATCTATCTGCTTATCGGTGCGGCAGGAATGGGCGTATTTTCGGGCTACGAGGGCGGTATCGGTAAGCTTGCCGGACCTACGGGCGGCTACCTTATCGGCTTCATACTTATGGCGCTTATCTGCGGTTTTGTTATGGAAAAGTCAAAATGCAACGCTGTAATCAGCGTAATCGGTATGATTGTTGCCACGCTCGTTGCCTACCTGTTCGGCACTGTATGGTTTGTTATGCAGATGCAGTGCGACGTGTGGTACGCACTTACCGTTTGCGTATTCCCGTTTATTCCTTTTGACATTGCAAAGATTATCATTGCAACCGCATTGGGCAAGGTACTTCGGAACGTATTAATCAAGTCACACCTTCTGCCCGAGCAGAAATAAGGGGGCGTTTCAGTGGATATGAAGGCATTGGCTGACGAGATTATTGGCGGCAGACGAATCACCCGTCGGGACGACTTGAATATGTTTCTCACCTGCGATTTAAAGGAGCTTTGCGAGGGCGCAGACCGCATTCGTGAGCATTTTATCGGCGACAAGGTTGACCTTTGCTCCATCATAAACGGGCGGAGCGGAAGATGTCCCGAAGACTGCAAGTACTGTGCGCAGTCGGCGCATAATCATACAAGCTGTGAAATATACGATTTTCTTCCCGAAGAAAAGATTGTGGAGGTGTGTAAGCTGAATGAAAGCGAAGGCGTAGACCGCTTTTCAATTGTCACGTCAGGGCGCTCCTTAAGCGGTGAAGAATTTGAAAAGGCAGTCCACGCATATGAAACTATGCACGCAGAATGCAGGATTGATTTGTGTGCGTCAATGGGATTTCTCAACGCCGAACAGCTCCACAGGCTGCACGAAGCAGGCGTGACAAGCTACCACCACAACATTGAAACCTCAAAGCGCAATTTCCCGAACATCTGCACCACGCACACCTACGAGCAGAAGCTTGAAACGCTAAAGCTCGTCAAAAAGGAAGGAATGTGCGCCTGCTCGGGCGGAATTATCGGAATGGGCGAAACGTGGGAGGACAGGCTGGATATGGCTGTAAGCCTTGCCGAGCTTGGCATTGATTCGATTCCGATTAATGCGCTTATGCCGATTGAGGGCACTCCGCTTGAAAATCAGCCCCAACTTACGGAAGATGAAATTTTAAGGACGATTGCGTTCTTCCGATACATAAACCCCGAGGCAAATATCCGCCTTGCGGCAGGACGTGCGTTGCTGACAAACGACGGCGAAATTGCCTTTCAGTCGGGAGCGTCGGCTACAATTACGGGCAATATGCTGACAACGGTTGCCTGTGCGACAATCCGAAGTGACAAGCAAATGCTTGAAAATCTCGGACGTGACGTAACACCCGACTATCTGAAAGCAGAAGAATAAAAGATAGAAAGCAAGCTCAGGAATAAATCCTTGAGCTTGCTTTTTTCTGTACGGATAAATTCCGTCTTATAAGGAAAAGTAAAATAAACCTAATTCAATGTTTCCTCGTTATTTTCGTATAAAAGATATTTAAAAGTTTCGCCGTTTAGATACACAGGTATTTATGCGGTGATTTTATTTACAATTCAAAATATATTCTTTATAATTATAATCGACAGGCTGATTGAACAAGCCTTAAATAACCTTTTTAATTCGGAGGTACTCTGACCCTTTGGAGCAGTATAAGTTTATCAATATTCATCAGAGAGCCAAAA
>CAMKNF010000184.1 GCA_946414115.1 uncultured Ruminococcus sp.
CCGAAATTCTTTTGATATTCGCAGTTGGCAAGCTTGCAACGAAAATAAAAATGCCAAGCAGATTAAAAGCTTAATATATTGTTATTGATTTAGCCGAAGTTGCTTTATTAGCATTTCGGCTGTTTTATTTATCAATAGATTTTTTTATCATAAATAAAGCGTTTTGGTAAATACATAGAAATTGTCAAACGGCATTTCTTTGCGTTGAATTTTGTCTGTTTCGTGCTAAAATATTAATGAATTATAATGTGATTTTGAATGAGGTGTATTTTGTGGAAACGCTGGAGATTTTAAAAAACCTCGCCATAATCCTGATTGCGGCAAAGCTTTGCGGACTTGTTGTGCGCAAGCTTCACGGACCGCAGGTTGTCGGCGAGATTATTGCAGGACTTATCGTAGGACCGTGCCTGCTTAATTTTGTTCAGTACGATAATTTTATTGCAGGAATGGCTGAAATCGGCGTTGTATTGCTGATGTTTGCGGCAGGTCTGGGAACGGATTTGAAGGAGCTTGTCAAGACAGGCTTTGTGTCGTTTATGATTGCGCTTGCAGGCGTTGTAGTGTCAATCCTCGGCGGTGCGGCGGTTTACCTTGCATTCGGTTTTGGTGAACCCGGAATGCAGATGCTTGAGGCGGTTTTTGTCGGTACAATTCTTGCCGCAACATCGGTGAGTATCACCATTCAGGCACTTAAAGAAATGGGACACCTTAAAGGCAAGGTGGCTACAACAATACTTTCGGCGGCGGTTATTGACGACGTAATCGGCATTGTACTGCTCACCGTTGTAATTGGCTTTAAGGACCCGAAGGTTCAGCCGCTTAACGTCTGCATTAACATTGTTATTTTCTTTGCACTTGCAATTGTGGTCGGCTTTGCTTTGTACTTTCTGTTCAAGTGGCTCGACAAACGCTGGCCTCATTCAAGAAGAATCCCGATTTTCGGTCTTGCGCTCTGCTTTGCGTGTGCGTACTGCGCAGAAGAATTTTTCGGAATCGCCGACATCACAGGCGCATATGTTGCAGGTATTATCCTCTGCAACATCAAGGATTCCAACTATATCGAAAGAAAAATGGACGTAAGCTCCTATATGATTTTCGGACCGATTTTCTTTGCAAGTATCGGACTTCAGACGAGCTTTGATAATTTTGATATGTCTATGCTCTGGTTCTCAATTGCGCTTGTTGCCGTTGCGCTTGTCACGAAGGTTGTCGGTTGCGGCGGAACGGCAAGGCTTTGCAGATTTAATATGACCGATTCTCTCAAAATCGGCGTCGGTATGATGAATAGGGGAGAGGTCGGACTGATTGTAGCCAAAAAGGGACTTGATACAGAACTTATGTCGCCCGAGTTCTTCACTCCCGTAATCATTCTGATTATAGTTTCATCACTTGCAACGCCTATTTTGCTAAAGCTGATTTACACAAAATGGCCTGACAAAAAGCCTGACAATGCACTGAACACTCCCCACGAAAAAGAAAAGGTTTATCCGCAGGAGTCGGTCGGCGCAACGGCAAATATAACAGCCGACCAGTTTCAGGACAATAACGAACAATAAAACTCCTGTTCAAAATCTTAAAAGGGGCTGCCGCTAAATCTTTCGATTTGCGACAGCCCCTTTACTTACTATAATTGAATTGTAGATGTTGTCGATATACTGTAAAAATAACTTGACAAGTGAAAAAATATAACTATAATATAGTATTGTTTATTGCAATAAATATTTATAAATTATTAAAACTAAACATTTTAAATGGAGGTAAAAACACGATAAAGTAATATTGTGTAATTTTAGTTATGAAAAAAAGTAATAAAATTTTATCAATTGTATTGGCTATAACTTTGTTTTTGTCAATTTCCATTACTACGTCTGCTTTAACAAAAGAAAACGAAAACAATGATGTGATAGGATCAGATATAAGAAGCACAGAAATAATAGGTCAATCTGAAAATGTAAATAAGTATAGTTTATTGCCCAATAAATTAAATATTTATTGGGTAGCGAGTTCTACACAAGTAATAATTACTGTACAAAATGTTGGAATAGATACTGTTGATACTTTTAAAGGAATGGTGTCAATTGATAAAGGTGTAAAAAAGCCATTTTCGACCTATAAATTAAAGGCGTTCGAAACTAGAAATATAAAAGTAAATATCAATATGACAAAGTGCTATGAATCAATTACAGTTAGTTATTATGCTAAAGATGGAAATACTGCTTTTGGACAAGGATCATCTCCGGGACATAGAGAGATCCCTAGTAATTTATCTAATTTATGGTCTAAAGGAACATTTAAAAATATATATTCATCTATAAATTATCATTTCAGCAAGCATCATACTGAAGTAAGTGCTAATGATATAGTATCATATGCTACTAAGGCTAAAAATTATAGAACAGTAGTACTTAATGATAAGAAAAAATTATCAATCAGTCAATTGAAAAATAAGTATACAATAGCCCAGAGTAGTGGTACAATAAAAGCGAATAAGTATAAAAGCAAAAGTAATAAACAATTTATAATTTTAACAAATAGCGGAAATAAAATTTTATCATACGGTAAATGATGTTATTTTTGGAGGAATACGATATGAGCGACAGCGTTGAAATAGGTATTATTGATAATTTTGACAGGAAATACGATTATTCTATAGCTGATTCTGATTTGGAGTATGAGGAAATCATTAAGAAATATAAATGCGTTTCAATTTCAGATGACATATTCAATAAAATTATTCCGCAATTGGCGGATATGGATACATATTTTCAGAATTACGGAAATCCGCATAAAGGTTTGGATCATTATGGAGAAACTATAATTCCACCTGAATCTTTACACGAATTTATAGATGCTATAAAATCAGCTGGAATTTTAACAAACGAAGTCGGTTCTTTATTAATTTTAGCTGAAACGGCGTATTCCCAAGGTAAGTATATGATTTGTTTTGGTGTGTAAAATTTTTAATGACAACTACGAAATTTCGGAGTATACTGTCCTCAATCATTCAACAAAAAAATATTTGCTTTTTATTCTAAAGAAGTAACATTATGGGCTGGCTTTTTTTTAGTTGTTGGTGTTGGTTGTAATTATTGCTTACACGTTTTCAGGGGTGCAAATCACAATTACTGTACCAGATGCGGACTGTTTAAAAACAGCGGGTACAATCTTGACGAAAAGAAAAAGGTTTATCCGCAGGAGTCGGTCGGAGCAACGGCAAATATAACTGCTGACCAGTTTCAGGACAATAACGAACAATAAAATATTATAAATTAATACGGTACAGTCGCTTTGTTGACTGTACCGTTATTGTTTTTATCACGTATAATTTAGCGGTGGTGTTATAGCAACCTTGACGTAGGGACACGGCGAGCCGTGTCCACACAAAAATTGCGTTGCAATTTTTGTGAATGGGACGTCTGGGAAGCCGTCCCTTACGGAAAAGTTTGTTTGTTACTGTAATGATGATATAATCGATAAAGTTTCATAGTTACTGCGGACACGGCACGCCGTGTCCCTAGAGACCGCCGAAAAGTTTGTGTAAAAGTGAATAATAGACTTCCTTTCAAGCAAT
>CAMKNF010000185.1 GCA_946414115.1 uncultured Ruminococcus sp.
TTGTTTTTTATATCATTCCTTTTTCGGGTTTACCCCAACTATTGACAAAGAGCCTGTTTATCAAGCCTTTTATCTTTGAAATTTTATTGTATATCAGTCATCAGTCGCCGAATGATATTCCCATTGCCTTTGCGGTTTTGATTTCCTCGCAGTCAACGGGTACGGTTTTGAGCTTTCCTGCAATTTCTTCAAGCGGAACAGGCACTACCTTGCCTTTGCGCAGTGCAACCATATTGCCGTAGTTTTTGTCAATGATAAGCTGTGCGGCGGCTACGCCGAAACGTGTGGAAATAACTCTGTCATACGGGTCGGGACTTCCGCCTCTCTGGAAGTGACCGGGAACGGTAACTCTTGTTTCCTGTCCCGTTGCCTGCTCGATTTCTTCAGCAATTTTGTAGGAGATAGAGGGATACTTCATCTCTGCAATTGCCGCCTTTTTCTGCTTTTTCGGAAGTGAAGCGAGCTCCTTTGAAATTGCGCCCTCGGCTACGGCTAGAATAGAAAAGTTCTTTCCGCTTGCGGTGCGTGCCTTTATTGTCTTGATGACCGAATTGATGTCATAGGGAATTTCGGGAATGAGGATAATGTCTGCGCCGCCTGCAATTCCTGCGTAAAGCGTAAGCCAGCCAACCTTGTGTCCCATAACCTCGATAATGAAAACTCGTCCGTGCGAGGTTGCCGTTGTGTGAATACAGTCGATTACGTTTGTTGCAATGTCAACTGCGCTCTGAAAGCCGAATGTTATGTCGGTTCCCCAGAGGTCGTTGTCAATTGTTTTCGGGAGAGAAACGACGTTAAGCCCTTCTTCACGGAGCAGGTTTGCGGTTTTCTGTGTGCCGTTGCCGCCGAGAACAACAAGGCAGTCAAGGTTCAGCTTTTTGTAATTCTTCTTCATAGCCGCAACCTTGTCAACGCTGTTTTCGTCAATAACACGCATAAGCTTGAACGGCTGTCTTGACGTGCCGAGAATTGTGCCGCCCATTGTGAGAATACCCGAGAAGTTTTCGGGTTTCATACGCCTGTACTCGCCGTAAATGAGACCTCTGTAGCCGTCGATTATGCCGATAATCTCAACGTCATCAGCACCGTAGTAATTGTACAGCGTCTTTGCAACTGCTCTGATTGTTGAATTAAGTCCCTGACAATCTCCGCCGCTTGTTAAAATACCTACTCGTTTCATTCTTCGTTTTCTCCCTTCTTGATTGGCACAATCGGAGTTCCGACTGTTTTTGCATAGTCTGCTTTCATTGCGCTTTTCTGCGCCTTTAACGCAAGCTTTGAAAAATATTTCTGACAGTTCAGTCGCTTTTTGCCACGCTTGTCAACAGAGGTGTAGGTCATATCGCTGTGCTGTCTGCGTGCATTTACTGTGTCCTTGAACATAGTATTCATTATACCCTGCACTCTTGCTTTTATATCTTCGTCCTCAACAGGGAATACAAGCTCAACTCGCTTGTCGAGATTTCTGGGCATCCAGTCGGCACTTCCCATATAATACTGAGGATTTCCGTTGTTTTCAAAGATGAAAATTCTGCTGTGCTCCAAGAGCTGTCCGACAATTGAGATAACCTTTATGTTCTCGCTGAAGCCCTTAACTCCCGGCACAAGACAGCAGATTCCTCTTACAATAAGCTCAACCTTAACGCCTGCGTTTGATGCGTCGTAAAGCAGGCTGATGATTTTCGGGTCAACAAGAGAATTTACCTTTGCCGTAATTTTTGCAGGAAGTCCGAGCTTTGCATTCTGTGTTTCATTTATTATCATAGCCTCGAAGAACGTTCTCATTCCGTGCGGCGCAACAATAAACTTGTTGTACTCGGGCGGGAATGAATATCCCGTAAGCACGTTGAACAGGGAGGAGGCGTCAATGCCGTATTCCTCACGACAGGTAAACATTCCGATGTCGGTGTAGAAACGAGCAGTACTGTCGTTGTAGTTGCCCGTTCCCATATGCAGATAACGTCTGATTCCGTCCTCGTCACGGCGAACCACAAGGCATATTTTGCAGTGGGTTTTAAGTCCGGTAAGACCGTAAATAACGTGACAGCCTGCCTTTTCAAGCTTGTTTGCCCACTGAATGTTGTTTTCCTCGTCAAATCTTGCTTTGAGCTCAACAAGTACGGTGACTTGTTTTCCGTTTTCGCAAGCCTTGATAAGCGCCGCCACAATTGGAGAATTTCCGCTTACACGGTAGAGAGTTTGCTTGATTGCAAGCACATTCGGGTCAACAGCCGCTTTCTTCACGAAGTCAACGACAACGTCAAAGCTTTCGTACGGGTGGTGAACAAGTCTGTCCTTTTCACGGATAGCCTTGAAAATATTGTCATAGCCGCAGAACTCGGCAGGCGGATTTACGGGAACAATCGGCTCAAAGCAGAGATTTTCACAGCCCTTGATGTGTGCAAACTTCGAAAGGAACGTAAGGTCAAGAGGTCCTCTCTGCATATATATCTCGTCCTCGCTGACCTCAAGTGCGTCAATGAGGAACTTCCTGATTTCCTTGTTGCACTTCTTGCTGAACTCAAGTCTTACGGGAACACCTCTTTTGCGCTTGCGGATTGACTTCTTGATTTCAGCCATTAGATCCTCGGTGTCCTCGTCAATGTCGAGGTCTGAATCTCTTGTTATGCGGAATGCATCGTATTCCTTGATATTATAAAGCTCAAAAAGCTCGTTTAAATATGCGGCGATTACCTTTTCAAGCAGGATAAACGCCCTGCCCTCGTGTGACGGAAGTTCGAGAAATCTCGGCAGAATTGAGGGAACCTGTACTACTGCAAAAAATTCCTCGTTCTCTGCGTTGGTAAGCCTTAACGCAATATTCAGACTTTTGTTTGCAAGCAATGGGAAAGGTCTGCTTGTGTCAACCGCCATCGGGGTAAGAACGGGGAACACAACCTTGTGAAAATACTCGTCAATAAAAGCCTTCTGGTCGCCGTCAAGCTCGTTTGCATTTTTAAATGTTATTCCGTTTGCACGAAGCGACGGAATTATAGAACGATTATAGCACGAGTACTGCTTTTTTGCAAACTCGTGGATTTTTTCGGAAAGACGGCTCATAACTTCAGAGGGAGTAAGTCCGGATGCGTCCTTTGACTTCACTCCGTGGTGAATCTGGTCAAGCACTCCGGCAACCCTGACCATAAAAAACTCGTCAAGATTGGACGCAGTTATCGAGAGGAAGTTGCATCTTTCCATAATTGGATTGTCCTTTTTTGTTGCCTCTTCAAGAACTCGCTTGTTGAAGTCAATCCAGCTTAATTCTCTGTTATTATAGGGCATATTGTGCCACTGTGCCATCTGTTTGGCTTTATCGCTCTTTTTCTTGTTATCATTTGCCGACATAAAATCACCGCCGAATTTAATTAATATATTTTTTGATTAGCATTTGTTTTGAATTCAGATTTGTTTAATGAGATAAACTATAATTTAATGCGGAATTCGGAATTAGGAATGAGGAATTAATGGTCGCTACGCTCCGAATTTATAATAGTGCGTGTTGTTTGGAAAAGTATGTTTGCTGATTTTTTGTTGATATATCGGTAACGTTTAGGGCGACCACACAGGGT
>CAMKNF010000186.1 GCA_946414115.1 uncultured Ruminococcus sp.
AGAGATGGATAAATTTCATATTGTCACTTCCTAAAATTTATATATTTACTATACAATAATCGGGCAGATTTTGCAACATTAATAACAAAATACAGCAATTAATCTGTTGATTTTTTTACAATATTATCTTATAATAGATTAAAACGAAGAGGAGGAATAATTATGTTATTTATAGAATATCCAAAATGTACGACCTGTAAAAAGGCAAAAAAGTGGCTTGACGACAACGGATTTTCGTATACCGACAGGCACATTGTTGAAAACAACCCGACAGCTGAAGAAATAAAAGAATGGCACCAAAAAAGCGGACTGGAGCTGAAAAAGTTTTTCAACACAAGCGGCTTGCTGTATAAGTCGATGAATCTCAAAGATAAACTTCCGACTATGAGCGACGAAGAAAAGTACGAGCTTTTAGCAAGCAACGGTATGCTTGTAAAACGTCCTGTGCTTGTTGACGGCGACAGGGTTCTGCTTGGATTCAAGGCTGAAAAATGGGAAGAACAACTCAAATAATTGTTCAGGAGCAAATCAATGACCTACTCACTTCAGAGCCGCTGGAAAATAAACGGCAATCACCTTATTTACTACGGATTACAGAATAAAGGAAATCTGTTTAAAAACAGAATTAAAATTTCACGCAGACAGGCTGAAATTATTACTTCACTGCCAAAAGAGCTTAACGAAAATGAACTAAAATCACTCGGCAGGCTTTTGGACAAACAGGTTGTTACAACAGACAAAATCCGTAAAATACCGAAGTCAATCAACGAGGCGAGGTTTTGCAAAAAATGCAGTGCAAACGACTTTATAATTCCCGGAATTGAGTTTGACGAAAACGGTTTATGCCCTATGTGTCAGACAATTGATGATACAAAGGAGCTTAAAAGTATTGTGCCGATTGTCAAAGAAGTTCCGAGGGCGAAGAAGTCACGCTTTGACGTTGCGCTTTTCTATACAGGCGGAAAGGATTCCACATTTCTGCTTTACTACCTTGCAAAGGTAAAAAAACTGCGTGTGCTTGCAATGACGTGGGAAATTCCGTATATGTCCGAAAGTGCAAAGCAGAGCATTGAAAACGCAAAAAAGCACTTTGACAATGTAGAATTTATTACAAGGTCTGTAAAACAGGAGGATTTGCGAAAGGTGTATAAAAAGCTTTACGCAATCAGCGAAAACACCTGTGCCTGTCCGTCGCTTGCATATGTTCTGTTTTACCCCGAAATGGTTGCAAACCGTGTTCCCAGCTTTATGGCAGGCAACGAGCCTGCACAGATGCTCGGGCTTTATTACAACAGTATGGCGCCGAAGATAGCCTATACTTTCTGGCAAAACAAATTTCTGCAAGTGCTTGTAAATATCGGACGTGTGCTGACGCTTCATCCTCCGCTGAAAAAAGGTCAGTTTCACACGCTTGCCGTAATGAAACAGCTTGCAAAGGGTGACAATCTGATAAAAAAGCTGGCAGGCTATTCCGACGAGCTTGTTTCAAATATCGTGACGGCAATTAATGAGGTTCCGCAGTTACTAAAGCCTCTTAAACGCAGTATCCGCTACTCCTCACGCACAGGCCATATTCCTGCGTTTGTTCATTTTGATTTTGACGAAATCAGCGGCGGAAGCTACAACTGGAGGAAAATCAAGGATACAATCGTGAACGAATGCGGCTGGGTTGCACCGAAGGATGACGGCAAGGGACTGCATACAAGCTGTAAAATTGAAAAATGCAAGGAGCATTCACAGTTTGTGAGATTCTATAATTGCAGAAGCAGAATGATTCCGTTCAGCGCTGTTGAAATTTCATTGGCAAGCAGAAACCGTAATCTGTCACGAGAGCAGGCAATTTCCGAAATCGAAAATTCCTTGGGATTCTCGCTTAAAGAAATTCCCGAAACGGAAATTATGTGTGACTTTCTGAAGGAGAAGTTATGATTCGGATTTTTTGTTTTTCGGGTACGGGACACAGTATGGCGGTTGCAAAGTTTTTTTCAGAATCTTTAAGAACTGAAATAACCGATATATCTCAGGAAACAACAATTCCTTGTACAAAATCCGAAATATCAATTATTGTCTTTCCTGTTTATTGCGGAAACATTCCAAAGATTGTAAAGTCGGTTTTGCCGAAAATCAACTCAAAATATTTTGTGCTGATTGCAACATACGGCAGAATATCAACGGGAAATGTATTATGGGAAAGCGCAAGGCTTGTCAAAGGCAAGGTTATTGCGGCAGAATATGTACCGACGGGACATACATATCTTGACGAACCTGCCGAATTTGACGCTGAAATTTTAAAGCCTGTTTTAAAAATGATTAAACAGCCGAAAGAGATTGTTGTCAAAAAAGAAAGAAAAGGTATATTGCCTTTTATTTTTCCGAATCTACGCAGTCGTCTCGGCGTTAAAATAAGCCGCACAGCAGATTGCAACAAATGTGATTTGTGCGAGATAAGTTGCCCTATGCAGGCGATTTCAGGCGATAAAATCAACAAAAGGTGCATACGCTGTTTACGTTGCGTTAAAAGCTGTCCGAGAAATGCTTTGGAAGTTACTTACAACCCTCTATTAAAAAAATACCTGAAAAAGAATATAAAAAATATATAAGGCAGAAAGCAACAAATCAGTCGAAATTTCAAAATTTCGACTGATTTTTTAATTTTCTCCAAATATCTGCTTGTTTTGTTGCACTTGATATGTTATTATATAGAAAATTTTTCAGCGATGCCGCCGCAGGCACACCGCCGAATTTCGAATAAGGTCACTTTGCTTTATGTCGCTTTATATCGTTTTATCGTCGTTTTACGCAATTTATGTTGAAGCAAATAAAAAAAGATTAAATTTATTATTATTATTTAATAATATTTATAGTTTATCGTTTAAGAATATTTAGTAATTATTCTTGATATTTTTGAAAACAAGTAGTATAATATTAAAAAATAGACTAAATAAAGTAGTTTTATTGAATTTTTTAGTTGAAATTTAATTAGACAGATAGATTTTTCTTATTTTCAAAATCACCTTTATTTGCTGAAACAGGAGGTTGAAAGAATGAAAAGAACTAAAAGACTTATTTCGTTAATTCTTATTTTTGCATTGCTTTTTTCAACATTAGAAATGGTAAGGTTCAGTGCGTCAACTACTGATACGAGGTATTCGGTAAAGCATCTTCAAAACGGAAACTTTGAAGAAAATGTTGATAATTACACCTTTAGAAGTAATTACTCACAACCGAATAAAACAAATGTGCCGTATTGGGACACCACAGCCTACGAAGGTAAATTTGAGTTTTTCAAAAGCGGAAGCGCACACTTTGATGTAACTAAAAAAAAGTATCCGAATAATCCGGAATATCTCAATGTCGCAGAGAGTAATGTAGC
Organism: uncultured Ruminococcus sp.; assembly: GCA_946414115.1. Lineage (GTDB taxonomy): Bacteria > Bacillota > Clostridia > Oscillospirales > Acutalibacteraceae > Ruminococcoides. The sequence goes on from CAMKNF010000186.1 coordinate 3,374, forward strand.
CGCCGAGCTTAACGCCGATGAAGAAAGTACAATTTACCAGAGAATAAATACTGTTTCAGGCTCTACCTACACATGGGGACTTTACCACAGAGGTAGAGATACAACAGACCGTATGGTACTTATCATCGAGATCGGAAGAGCACACGTCTGAACTCCAGTCACCATCAAGTATC
>CAMKNF010000187.1 GCA_946414115.1 uncultured Ruminococcus sp.
ATACTTGATGGTGACTGGAGTTCAGACGTGTGCTCTTCCGATCTCCTCGGCCCCGAAAGAAGTGCGGATCAGGTTGAAATTTCACTCACAGACGCAAGGAAGCTCGGCATTGCCGCTCCCGTTAAGGAATCAGGCGACATTGCAGGCACTCCCGGCTGTAAGTTGGTAGGTCCTGAAGGCGAGGTTGAAATCGAGTGCGGAGTAATCGCCGCTAAAAGACACATTCACCTTGACCCTGCAACAGCAGAGCAGTTCGGTCTTAAGGACAAGCAGATTGTATCCGTTAAGGTTGGCGAAAGCACAGGCAGAGCAACAACATTCGGTGACGTTGTTATCCGTGTAAGCCCCAGCTACGCACCTGCAATGCACATTGACACAGACGAGTCAAACGCCGCAGGATTGGGCGGAACAGTTGACGGTGAAATCATCGCATAAACAAATGTAAAGCAAAGGTTGTCCGAAAGGACAGCCTTTTTATTTAGTCAAAAACGTGTGCAGAAAATCGGGGAAAATCTCTCTCCAAGCCTTTTCGTTATGCTCGTTTTCAAACAGAATTACCTCGTTCATCATATTATACGGATAGCCTGTTTCGGGCAATAAATCGTACATCATTTCAGTAGCCTCAAAAATCACCTGTTCAAGCTCGTCGCCGTTTCCGCTGTAAATATAGAGATACGGCATATTGTCAGTCATTTTATTCAGCAGATAATTTCTCCAGTCATCATTTGTGTAGCAGAGAAACGCAGGAGAAAATGCGCCGATAAAGCTGAAAAATCCGCTGTGCTCTACTCCCGAAAAGAAAGACATCAAGCCGCCCGAGGAACTTCCGCAGACTGCTCTGCCACGCCTGTCTGTCCTTACAGGGAAATTTTCTTCAATGTACGGCACAACCGTATTCATAAGGAAATCATCGAAAATTTCACCCTGCGGAGTAAAAATATCGTTAAAGTATTCTCTGTGCTGAATTTTTCCTATGCTTTTGGGCGTAAGCTCGCTGTCACGGTAAACGTTTCCGTTGTCGATGCCGACAATCACCGCTCCCGACAAGCCGTTTTTCATTTCATTTTCAACAGCATTTGCAACCTCCCAAGAGCCGAAAGGCGTTGCATTATCATCAAAAAGATTCTGTCCGTCGGTCATATAAACTACGGACAGTTTTTTGTTTTCGTTATGCTCGGGTACATAAATCCATACACGCCTGTCCCCTTTGTCGGAAAAAGGCAGATTGACGGTATGCAGCTTTGAATTTGTCATAAATATCACCGCTACTATTAAAACATAAAATTAAAAATCTTGCAAGCTGTATAAAAGAGATTTTCTTGCAGATAATAGCTTACGAGGTGATTTTTTATGATTAACGATGTTGAAATGCTTACTTATGTCCTGCAAAACGCCGAAATGGGGTGTCAGGGTATCACAAGCGTACGAAAAAAGCTGCACGACAGCAAAGTAGACGGAGTGCTGTGCGAGCAGCTTATAAAGTACGGTAAAATTTATCACTGTGCAAACAGTATGCTTCGCAGCAGAGGTGCAGAGATTCACCACGTCAGTCCCGTCACAAAGACTATGACTCGTATAGCGGCTGAACGTGACCTCAAGCGTGACTCCTCGGCTTCGCACATTGCGGAAATGATGATTAAGGGCAACACTATGGGAGTGAACAAAATGTCACGCCATATCCGAAATTATGACGGTAACGACCCCCACGTAAGCACACTTGCCAAAAAGATGCTCGACACAGAGGAAGAAAACATCAGGGAAATGAAAGCATTTTTATAGCTCCACTCTTAAACAAGGTGTTTTCCTATCTGCAAAATTGCGTTGTGACTGCAAATCAGCTTGCCGTTTTCCCTGATACGTGCTGTTTCAATCCTGTTCATTTTCCTTTTGCCGTATTCCGAAAGCAGTCTTTTCAGCTTTTTCGGAATTGACGGATATTCAAAAACAATATAGTAACTCTCATCATACAGATAAGCCGAATTTCTGTTACAGCAGACGTTCAGTCTGTACAGCTTTTCAAGCGTATCAAGAAAATTTCCGCTGCCGCCAAGAGAATAACAGACGCACTCCCCCGTGTCCTTAATTCTGTAGCTGCGGCGGATTTTTTCATATACGGTAATCAGAATGTAACATTCGTCCTCAAACGGCAGAGCCTCAATGTCAACATTCCTGTTGCAAATCTCAACCCCTGCCTTTGAACAGCCGAGCTTCATAATATTAATCAATGCTTTGCGCAAATCGCTGTCATAAAGATTGTTTCCGACAAAATCAATCGAATAATCCTCCATATCCTTATTACATAGAATAATCAGCACCTTGTTTTCTCCGAGTTTATCAACAGTCAAAGCCCTTCCTCCAAAAAATAATACTATTAACATATTATGATTTATACATACATTTTGCAAGTGAATATTAGTGGAAAAATGACTGGAAAATATTAATAATATATATTGCCAATCCTAACTTAAAATGATAAAATTGTATTGTAAATTAATAATGAGAGGGTGTTATTTATGCCAAACTGGCTTAACGACGCAGTATTTTATGAAATATATCCGCAGAGCTTTTACGACTCAAACGGCGACGGTATCGGCGATATAAACGGAATTATAGAAAAACTTGACTATGTAAAGGGACTCGGCTGTAACGCAATCTGGCTAAATCCCGTCTATGACTCGCCTTTTATGGACGCAGGCTACGACGTGCGCAACTACAAGCAGGTTGCCGCTCGTTACGGAACAAACGACGACCTTGTAAACCTTTTTAACGAGGCGCACAAAAAGGGAATTAAAATTCTCCTTGACCTTGTTCCCGGACATACCTCCGACACTCACCCTTGGTTTCTTGAAGCAAAGAAGGCGGCTGAAAGCGAATATTCAAACCGCTATATTTTCACGCAGAATGTCTGGGACGCTCCGCCCGAATACAGAATGATGTGCGGAATCTGTGAGCGAAACGGCAACTATATGGTAAACTATTTCAGCTCACAGCCTGCGCTCAACTACGGCTTTTATGAAATCACTCACCCCGAATGGCAGTTACCCTGCGACCACCCCGACTGCCTTGCAACTGTTGAGGCAATCAAGGACGTAATGCGTTTCTGGCTCGACAAGGGTGCAGACGGTTTCAGAGTTGATATGGCTGATTCACTCGTCAAGAACGACGACGAAAAAATCGCAACCGCTAAAATCTGGAGAGGCGTTCGTGAAATGCTCGACGAGGAATATCCCGAGGCTGCAATGGTTTCCGAGTGGTGTTCTCCCGACCGTGCAATCAACAACGCAGGCTTCCATATGGACTTTTACCTTGACCACTTCGGCAACGGCTACAACATTCTTTCTCGCTATGGCGACTGGGGCGACAAGGCTGTTTTCAACCCGAACGGCAAGGGCAACATCAAGGCTTTTGCAGACGAGTATCTCCCCGCTTATGAGCGTTCAAAAAACAACGGCTATATCAGCTATATGACGAACAATCACGATATGCCCAGAATTACGGCTTATCT
>CAMKNF010000188.1 GCA_946414115.1 uncultured Ruminococcus sp.
GTTGAAAGGTCATCCTTTCTGACAGCTATGCAGTCCAGCCAACCGGATTTCCGAAGTTTGAGAGAAAACAATGCCCACCGAAGGGAAATTCTCCTCGGTGGGCTTTTTGATGATAACAATATTAAATTTTATCCTAACGAAGTGACAATATTTGCAAGATATTTTTGAATTTGAGTTCCGTCAGCTATCGTTACACTTCCATCTCCGTCTACATCTGCTGCTGCAAGCTGTTTTTCATCAAAGTTTACAATATTAGCAAGATATTTTTGAAGAACGGTTACATCTGTAATGGTTATTACTCCATCGCAGTTTGTGTCGCCTTTCAAATAATGAGCTGCTGCGTTATCTAAATCATAAGGATTAACAGCGTAAATTACAGGAGAATCATCATCACTCGTATACCATCTTACAAGACCGTCGGTGCACAAAATCGGTTGGCAGTCTGACAGCCGCATTGTGCTATTTATAATCTCAGATGTAATGTTTCCTGAGTTATCAATAGTTACCATCTTAGTGCAAATATCTTTTGTAGTTTTGTTGTATTCCTCCCACATTACCAAAAAGCGGTTGCTGTCAATTTTAACAAGCTGTGGAGTATATACTGTTATTTCACTCCCGCTGTTGTAATTAGTGAGCCATAGCATTTTGAAAAAATACATATTCTTATCAGTGATGCTAATAAAAATATTTCTTGTATCGTTATGCTGCGTATCCGCCTTTTTATAATCAACAGCATTACCGGCGATAATACACTCGTTCTCGGAAAGCTCAAAACCTCCTACAGATGCTCCGGTTTCATTAAATCCGGTAACATTACCTAAACTAATTGGTAAAGCCACTCTTACTTTGCCTTCACCTTCACCGTAAAACTTTTTGTTTAGTTCACTTTTCACCAAAGTAATTGCACGAGGAATCGCATCACCATGATCTACTCTGTATAAATATTTTCCATCTGTTTGTATAAACTGATTTAAAGAATGACTGACATACCCTCTTTCAAGTACGAAAGCATTACGGCTGTCATCAAACGCAGTCATATCCGACTCGTTAATTATAAATGTGAAATTAGACTGATGATAGTCATACATTTGATGACATGTGTGCACATACAACTTTCCTTCATTCTCGGTCATACGGAGAGAAGCGAAATAGAACGGCTCAATGGTATTTATCCCATTATATGAGATTGAGTCTAATCTTTTCCAATCCTTAGAATATTTTACGACTCTTAATACCTCTTTATCGTCATCTTTATCAACATTCTTTTGACCGAACACAAGAAAATTGTATTCTGCTCCGCTATAACAGCCGCCGAAAAGCTCCATTTCCATATCAATGTTTTTGCTGCTTATCAGTTCTTTTTCGTCAGAGGAATAGTATTCAACAACAATGCCGCTGCCGTCATACTCAACTCTTGTAAGAGTTCCGTCGGAATTTTCTATAAGATACGAATTAACAACCTTTCCAAAAACCTTATAATTATTATCCGACACATTGTCGCTCACCGTTCCGGTTGTCTGAACAGCATTTTTCTCCGGATTTTTTACGGGAGATTCGTCTTTTACGGTGACTGTAAAGGTTGCTGTCAACCCGGTTAAAGTCATAGCAGTAATTTCTACAGTGCCCGCTTTCCACGCAAGCACCTCGCCTTGGTCATTAACGCTGGCAATCTTGGGATCACTGCTTTTCCAAATATAATTATAATTGATATCTCCGTCAGTTGATGCGGTAAGCTGCTTTGATGAACCTATCCGCATAGGAACAGCGTCACCGCTTATAGAAATTTTGCTTGCAGGGCGCAGTGGATAATACTTATAAAAATAATCCAGCTCACCTGAAGAATTCAATTTTTGGAAGATTGAAAATATACCGCTCTTAAAGCTTGTAAAGCTTTTAATCATACCCGGTGAAGGTATGGTGCCTATTTCTTCACCGCTTGATTTATAATACTGTGCAAATTCATAGCAGAAGGTATCCGAAAAAACCCCATCAGATTTTGTCCCGACTATTGTTTTATTATCACTTAATTCCGCACCTTTTGCCGGATAATTTTTTGGGAAAGAAACATAATTAGGACTGACAGATATTTTGTTCTCCTCAATCTTTCCCGAGAATTTACGATAGGACGTACTTTTTTGTGTAATAAGGTTAAATGTTCCGTTTGCACTGTCTATATCTGCAAATCGAATTATTGTATCTTTTGTATTAACAGCAGTTTCAGACAACAGTTCCCCTGAAGGAGAAAGATAATAAACATACTTACCGGAATATAAATTATCTGCAAGATATATCCTCTCTGATTCATCCAATGCGATAATCTGAGCTGACTTATTAAAGCTTATCTTTTTTTCAACACAGCGAGTAATAGGATTGAAAACGATAATAATACCTGCCTGTTCGGTTTCGGATGGTTTATACCCAAGAATAAAGTATCTTCCGTTTGAATAACAGTAATCAGGATAGTAATAACCTTCATCTAAAATCGATGGAGTAACACACGATTCCCCTGTTGAGATATTAATAAATTCGGTTCTTGAATGCTTTATAAAATATACTCCTCCAAGCTGATCGCACGGAAGCAAAAGGCTGCCTGTAAGTTCAAAATCTATCTGTACCGGCTCTTCATACTCTGATAAACCGTTTTCAGTAACAGTCAAATTTAAAGTTTCAGATATGCCGTTATAAGTAGTTGCGGTTATCTTCGCACTTCCCTCTTGCCATGCGAACAGCTCATTATTTTCATTAACAGTAACTATTTCGGGGTTACTGCTTGTCCACGTGCAGGTCGGAGTTAAAAGGCCGTCCGAGGTGATACTGTATTTTTCGGTTGTACCCATCTTTACTGAAGTTTCACCTTTTATATGTATTTCAGTCGGCTCCTTATATCGTAAATATTGATAATAGGTTAATCCGTTTTCTGTTTCGATAGCCGCAATATTACCTTTGTAGCTGAACAGTCTGTCGACAGGGTGTGCCAAAGTACCGGTTCCTATTTCTGCTCCTGTTGTCAGATCATATTCTGCGATTGTATTTTTATCCTTTAATACAAATATAGAATTTCTGTTTTCAAGAATTCCTGCACCAACTCCGTACTCTGTAAACTTACTCTTTTCAATGCATATATCTTTTTCAATTGATGTATCGTCAATATCAATCGAATTTGAATCAAGTATTCGGATCTGTTTTTTAGGAGCCCATGCATCTCCGAAAAAGTTCTGCATACATAAATATTTGTTGTTAATCAGTTCCGCATTTATAGCTTTCGCAATACAGGATGGATTTACTGTAATTTTATCATTTTCTGCATTTCCGGCTAAAACTCCGTAACCTGACCCCGGAGCGTCATAATCTGCTCTGGCATAAAAATTATTGTTTGTGCTGTCAAAGCCAACAAACTCATAAATTCTATTCAGTCCTTCTATCTCTGATAAAAGTTCTCCGCTCGGTGTAAGTAAATAAATCTTATATGTATCATCTCTCTTTTCAAAATCATATCC
>CAMKNF010000189.1 GCA_946414115.1 uncultured Ruminococcus sp.
TTTTCAAATTTGTTGATGACGTAAACGGTACGGAGCTTGCAGATTCATATGTTATCCGCAACAGAGAGGGCGAGCAGTATTTCACCCCCGAGCTTCCGTCCATTGAAAATTATAGTCTTGTTCTTGACAGCTTTCCCGACAACGGTGCAGGAAAAGTCAATGCCGGTGAAACAACCGTTACCTATAAATATACAAGAGTAACCGATGATACCGATAAATCCGTGTGCATTGTAAATGCAATCTATATGGACGACAAGGGAAAAATCATTGAGAAAAAGACATACAAGGGCAAGGAAGGCGAGAGCTATTCCGTGCCCGAAAATGAATATGAAGAAATGTCGCTGATTGAAATTCCGAAAAACTCATCGGGAACATTCAAAAAAGGCGAAATCAATGTTTTGTTAAATTATTCGTCAACACCCGACCCCCTTGCAGACTTGCTGGTATATATATATATCGGAGCAGGAGTAATCCTTGCACTCTGCATTGCATCTGCAATACATTCTCATATAAAGGGTATAAAAAAGTTCAGAGAGAATATGGACGTTGAAGAATAATTAAGGTAGTTATTTCCGCATTGCGGAATAGATTATAAGAATTTATTAAGGAGGAATATTATCTATGAGAACTACAAAGAAGCTTATGGCTGCTGTTCTCGCTGTTTGTATGTTAACTTCAACAAGCGTTGTATCAGGCTTTGCGGCAACAACCGACTCTGAACCAGTTTCGGCTGATATTATTGCTGATTCTGCCTATACAAAGGCTTGTGAAGCAATCGATAGCGAATATGCATACACAAAGCGTGATTTGGGTGCAACTTATTCACCCGATAGCACAACCTTTAAGGTTTGGGCTCCTACAGCCACAGAAGTGTCGCTGAATCTTTATGCAACAGGTTCAGACACAGAGGAAGGTGCAGAGGATATCGGCACTTGTCCCCTTGAAAAGCTTATGGACGGCGAAAAGTGGACAGGAGTATGGACAACAACAGTTGAGGGCGACCTCAAAAACCAGTACTACACCTACACAATCACAGCTGCCAACACAACAGGCACAAAGACAACAACAAAGGAAACACAGGACGTTTATTCAGTTGCTACAGGCGTAAACGGTAAGCGTTCAATGGTTTGTGACCTTGACTCAACAGATCCCGAAGGCTGGGAAAATGACAATCACGTTCTTTTGGACGAGTCAACAGATTCAGCCGTTTGGGAGCTTCACGTTAAGGACTTTTCTTATGACCCTGCTTCAGGCGTTTCCGAAGCAAACAGAGGAAAGTATATGGCTTTTACCGAATTAGGCACAACTCTCAACGGTGAGGGCAACATTTCAACCTGTATTGATTACCTCAAAGAGCTTGGCGTAACAACAGTACAGATTAACCCCTTCTATGACTTCCAGTCAATCAACGAAATGGGCTCTGATTCACAGTTTAACTGGGGTTATGACCCGCAGAACTACAACGTTCCCGAAGGCTCTTATTCTTCAAATCCCTATGACGGTAACGTAAGAATCAAAGAGTGTAAGTCAATGATTAAGGCACTTCACGACGCAGGCATTTCAGTAGTTATGGACGTTGTTTACAACCATACATACTCAACTGATTCCTGCTTCCAGGCTACAGTACCCAACTATTACTACAGAATGACAAAGACAGGTTTATTCTCTAACGGTTCAGGTTGCGGTAACGAGTGCGCAACAGAGCGTGCAATGTACAGAGATTATGTTATTCAGTCACTTCTTCACTGGGTAAATGAGTACCACGTTGACGGTTTCCGTTTTGACCTTATGGGAATTATGGATGTTGAAACTATGAATATGGCAAGAGAAGCTCTTGACGCAGTTGACCCGAGAATCACAACTTGGGGCGAAGGCTGGACAGGCGGTGACTCTTCTCATCCTACAAACACATGCGCAGGTACAAAGTTCTATCCTGCAACACAGGCTAACGCTGCAAAGCTCAGCGACAGAATCGCTCTCTTTAACGACGCAATCCGTGACGGTGTAAAGGGCGGCTGTATGAGCATTTCAAATCAGGGCTTTGCTCAAGGCGCAAAAACTTCTGCTCCTGACATCAGATACGGTGTAAGAGCTAACTCATCAGGCAGAAACAAGTGGCTTGCAAGCGCACCCTCACAGTGCGTAACCTATGCAGCTTGCCACGATAACGCAACTTTGTACGACCAGATTCTCGGTTCAACAGGTCTTGCTTCTTACGGAGTTCGTGAGGCAACAGCTGTTAAGATGAACAAGCTCGGCGGTGCAATTATTTACGCTTCACAGGGTATTTCATTTATGCTCGCAGGCGAGGAAATGTGCCGCAGCAAGGACGGCGACACAAACAGCTACAAGTCAGCCGCAACTCTTAATATGATTAAGTGGCAGAATGTAGTTGATTATGCTGACGTTGTTTCATACTACAAGGGTATGATGCAGATTAAGGCTAACTTCAGTCCTCTTACTTGCATGGATAAGTCATATCAGGATGCATTTACATTCAATGATACTCAGAGAAAATATTCAAATCAGGTTGCTTACACAATCACAAACAACACTGAAGGCGAATGGAGCAAGCTTGCTGTAATCTTCAACAGCGCCGATACAGCTACTGATGTAACACTTGCTGATACTTCCGTAACAGATTGGGTTGTTATTGCAAATAACGAGTCAGCAGGTCTTGATAAGCTCGGCGAAGTTACAGGCTCAACATTCACAGTTCCTGCATATTCAGCAGTAATCGCTGTTGATAAGGCAAGCTACGAATCAGCCGGTATTAAATCTGATATGGGTAAGGTTGTTGTAAACTATGTTTACGAGTCAGACGACGATAAGCTTGACGATTCTGTAGTGCTTCAGGGCTCAATCGGCACAGGCTATCAGACTTCACCCAGTGCAGCAATTCCTGATACATATGAAATTTCAAAGGTTGAAGGTAACGTTACAGGTAAATTCGGTGAAACTCCTGCTGAAGTAACATATTACTACAAGGATTACATTCCCGACTCAATCCGTAACGCAGACTTCAACGGTGACGGCAACGTAAATATTATGGACGTTACTGCAATACAGAAGTACTTCGTAGGCGACTTACAGCTTTCTGATGAAAAGATTGCTGCTCTTGACCTCAACTATGATGACAGCGCTAACGTAGCTGACTGTACAATGCTTTCAAAACAGCTTGCAGGTTATCGTGTAGCAGAGGGTACAGTAGTTGTAAACCACTATTATGTGGATGCTGAAGGAAATCAGCAGCAGCTTACAGCATCCGAGACAATCGTAGGTCGTGTAGGTTCTGACTATTCAACCGAAGATTTCAAGGTTGTTGGTTATGCAGCTGATAAGGATAACTATCCTCCAAAGGCTTGCGGTAAGATTCCTTACGGTGCAACACAGATCGGAAGAGCGTCGTGTAGGGAAAGAGTGTAGATCTCGGTGGTC
>CAMKNF010000190.1 GCA_946414115.1 uncultured Ruminococcus sp.
TGATGATAAAATAATATTTAAAGCATATTTGTAAATTTCTTTATCTTCGTTTTTTATGATGTCGTTTGAAACAAAAAACTCTATAAATTTTGAGCCGATCTTTTCCATTATTTTATCTTTTTATATTCGTCTAGTTTTGCCGGAGCCTTAGGCTGATACATTACAAAACAAGTGGATGAATTAGCATTTATTGAGAGCGCTAATGTAAAACAAGCAATAATTGCAGGTGAAATTTTGCAGATAATGGTTTTAATTGTCTTCATAGTATTTTTCCTCCTTTTGTTGAGATTTTAACACATATTAAAAATAAAAACATAATTTTTGTAAAAATGATGTCAATTTCGTTCAAAGTGATGTATTTTTCTAATTATTTCGTCAAAAATTAAAAATTCAAACCTAAAACAATGATATTTTTTGCAATATATGTTATAATTATGGCATAATTCACGGGAGGTTTTCCTTTTGAAAGTATTGATTTGTGACGATGATAAATATATTGTCAAAGAAATAAAAAATAATCTGAACACATTTACCGATAAACATAAAATAGCTTTTGATATTGATTCATTTTACAGCGGAATCAATCCGCTGAACAGCAATAACAGATATGATATGGCATTCATTGATATTGAAATGCCGCAGGTAAACGGTCTTACCTTATCCGCACAATTAAAAAAGGTAAACTCCAATATAATTATTTTCATAATTACATCGCACGAATCTTATCTTGATGACGCAATGGATTTGGATGTGTTTCGCTATCTTTCAAAACCTATTGACAAAGACCGTTTTTTTAGGGCGCTAAATACGGCTATTAATTATTTTCATTCCAATACTCAGATAATAACTCTTGAATATTATGACGAGTGTTACTCTGTTTTCACAAGCGATATAGTATATGTAACCATTGAAAACAGAAAAGCCGTCATTATAACACGGCAAAAAAAGTATTATACAAATCAAAAACTAAGTTATTGGAAAGAAAAATTAAAGGGATACGATTATTTTGCACAACCGCATTACAGCTATCTTGTTAATCTGAGGTATGTCTCGGGTTTCAATAAGACTCAGCTTAATATTAAAATGGATTTAAAAAATGAAATGCTTCCTATATCTCAGAGGTACTATTCAAACTTTAAAAAGGCATATTTTGCATACATAGGGGTATAAAAATGGTATATACAATTTGCTATGCACTTATTTTTCTTGCAGAAATTCTGATATCACTATTTTATTTTGAAAACAAATTTGAAAGAAAGGCAAGTAAAAAGTTTCTGATAATCTCATTTATGGCAGCTTATGTACTTCTGTACTTTGCAAGGCTGATTAATATAACTGTTGTAAATATGATCGTATTTTTTGTCTGCAATTTCTTTTTGCTTTATCGTTGCTACAAGGCAAAAATAAAGTCCGCAATATTTCATTGCAGTATACTTTTAGTATTTAATGTTACTACAGAATTTGTTGTTATGTTATTCTCAGCTGCCATACTCGGAACTGAACTACTCGCCTGTCTTGATAATTCGGTAAACCTTATTTTTCAATCAACCATCAGCAAACTGCTTTACTTTTTTTCAATGTATATACTATCAAAGGCATCTTCAAATGAGCGCCGTAAAGAAAGTCCTGCTGCGTCGCTTATACTGTTTCTTCTGCCGATATCAAGTACTTTGATTATATATGCAATACTATATGCACTTGCAGAATATGAATTAGGACAAGTCTTTTTAACCTTGCTTTTAATCGGAATAGTGGTATTGCTTTTTTCAAATATAGCGGTGTTCTGGGTTTATGAATTCACTCTGAAAACTCAGAGCCGCAATATGGAATTGGAATATGAAAAGCAAAAGTTAAAATCTTCGGCTGAGTATTACGATTTACTCAATGAGCAGAATGAAAGCTCAAGAATTGTTATGCATGACATTAAAAGACATTTAAATGCAATTAAAAGTATAGCTGGGGACGATGCTATTACCGAGTACATAGATAATTTTATCGAAGACTTCAGCGTAAACAAATCCGTTGATTATTGTAACAATCCTATGGTTAATTCTATAGTCAACAGGTATAAATCTGTGTGCGACAGGCTTGGGGTGAAGATGAATATTGACATCAGAAGGGCCGATTTTGGTTTCATGAACCAACCCGACATAACTGCTCTGCTTGACAATCTGCTTGAAAACGCAGTCGAAGCGGCAGAAAATACAGAAAACGGATTTATAGATTTTTCGGCGTTTGTACGCAAAAATAAATATCTGTCAATACAGCTTACAAACTCTGTAAAGAATATTATAGCCGTCAAAAACAACCGAATAGCATCGTCCAAAAAATCAGGCTCAATACACGGAACAGGACTAAAAAGCATTCAAAGGGTTGTAAAAAAATATGACGGTGAAATAAATATGTGTTTCAACGAGGGTGATATGACCTTCACATCAAATGTTGTGTTTGAAATTCCTCAACTAAACTATGAATATTGATTACAAAAACATTAATAAGACGAGTTTCAACGCCTGATAAAGACAAAGAAAACACTTTAGAAATGACTTCGCTCTACAATAGCGGATTTTCCGATTTCTCTCCTAATGGTGTATTCAAGATTCACAGAATTATATTTGGTGATGTATATGAATTGGCAGGAAAACACAGAAGTATTAATATTAAGAAGCGTTAACCGTTGCTTTTAGAAAAGAGTGTATAGTATTCTAATTGGTATTGTATTGATAAAGATTTGAAGAGACTGTGCGGTACTGTCTGCAAGTGCAGGCTATGTCCGCAATGCTTTTGTTATCTGTTATTTTGGCGAGCATTCTGAATATGAACACAACTTAAAATACTTCTTGCCACTATTTATTCTAAGCCGATTTAAGAGTCTGCTGCTACAAATATCATCACAGAAGAAAAATCATCCCAGAGATTACAATCCTACACCTCATGAGTATATTGAGGATAAATAAACATCTCTTTTCTTTGTTTATTGCGGTGCAAATTTTGAGCTCTTGATTCCTTTACAATGAATCTTTGTTATGCTATGATATATATAGTAACGAGAGAGTTAAGTTGGCAGGAATTTTCCAATAGCATCAATAAAGCATCAAAATTACAAAAACGCAATTCTGATGCTCAAACTTTGGCTTAAAAAGTGGCTTATATATGCGGTTTTGAACTTTCAACAGTCGCTCCAAAACCGCGTGCCGAGGGTTCGAGTCCTTCTGCCCCTGCCACCTCAAGACGGTAATTTTGATACAAATTGCCGTCTTATTTTTTCGCATAAAGCCTATACTTTTGAAAAATTTAAGAATGTGTGTTCACAAAAAAATGACTGCTTTAAGGATTTAAGGCAGTCATTTTTACTAATTATTTTTAGGGGTGGTCATTTTTTGAAAAGGGGTGGTCAAAGTTGCGTAGCCCGAAAACAGGGGTGG
>CAMKNF010000191.1 GCA_946414115.1 uncultured Ruminococcus sp.
TATATGAAACTGAATTTTTCTGCTCCGTGCATTTTCGGGCTTGAGGGAATATGCGCAAACGAGCTTAAATATCTCGGCATAGAAAACGTGAGAGCCGAAAACGGCAGGGTGCTGTTCTCGGGCGACTTCAACACGCTTGCAAGGGCGAACATAAACTCACGCTACGCCGAGCGCATACAGATTCTGCTTGCCGAGTTCGAAGCACGTACCTTTGAGGAGCTGTTTGAAAACGTGAGCAAAATTGAATGGGAAAGCTTCATCGGAATTTCCGACGCATTTCCCGTCAAAGGCAGGTGCTTAAATTCAAAGCTTATGAGCGTTCCCGACTGTCAGAAAATAATCAAAAAGGCAGTCGTGTCACGTCTGTCAAAAAAGTATATGCTCTCGTGGTTTGAAGAAACAGGCGCACTTCATCAGATTCAGTTTTTGATTCTGAACGACAGGGTGAGCGTTATGCTCGATACCTCGGGCGCAGGACTTCACAAAAGGGGCTACAGAGCAGAATCAAACGACGCTCCGATTAAGGAAACGCTTGCCGCCGCTATGGCGGAGCTTGCGAGGGTTCGCCCGAATCATTTTGTGTGCGACCCTATGTGCGGAAGCGGTACGATAGTGATTGAATCGGCTATGAAAGCGCTGAATATTGCGCCCGGTGTGAACAGATATTTTGCCTGCGAAAGGTGGAACTGTGTTCCGAAAAAGGCTTTTGACGAGGAGCGTGAGCTTGCCCGTTCAAAGGTAAGAACAGACATTGCCTTTCACGCCGAAGGCTCGGACATTGACAAATCGGCTCTTGAAACTGCAATGCACAACGCAGAGCTTGCAGGCGTTGCCGACAGGATAAAATTTTTTGAGCGTGACATAAATGACTTTGAATTAAGCGAAGATTATCAGACTGTTATCACCAATCCTCCCTACGGCGAACGACTGCTCGATATAAAGTCGGCAGAGGAGCTGTACAGGGTTATGGGGCAAAAGTTTATCCGCTCAAGGGGCAAAAGCTACACAATCATCACGCCTGACGACGACTTTGAAAAGATATTCGGCAGAAAGGCTGACAAGCGAAGAAAAATGTACAACGGCACGCTGAAATGTCAGGTGTATATGTATTTTAAGTGATAAGGACAAGGGGAAGCACGATATTTCTGCTTCCCCTGTTTTTATTTTTTAGAATGGCACGAACCGCTCATAGGACAGTTTGAACAACCGCACCCGCAGGAGGATTTCCCCTTTTTCCTGTTTCTCACCATTGAGATAATAATTGCGGCAACTACTGCAACTATTATGAGTGAAATAATTATTGTAGCTAAGTTCTGATAAATAAAAGCAAGCATTTTAGCCTCCTGTTAATTTTATTGTGTCATTCCTTTTAGCAGATAAACTATAATTTAATTAGGAATGCGGAATTAGGAATGCGGAATTAATGGTCGCTGCGCTCCGAATTTATAATAATGCGTATTATTTGGAAAAGTTTGTTTGCTGATTTTTTGTTGATATATCGGTAACGTTTAGGGCGACCACACAGGGTCGCCCCTACGGTATAAATGAAACGACTGATATTACACTGTAGGGGCAGCCCTGTGTGGCTGCCCGATAGATAAAAACACAACGTTTCCTGTATCGCCGTAGGGGACGGCTTCCAGACGTCCCATTCACAAAAATTGCAATGCAATTTTTGTGTGGACACGGCACGCCGTGTCCCTACGACAACGTTGCAATAATACCAACGCTAAATTATCGTTTATACTTGATTCTATTACGCTGATTTATTTTGCAAGGCTTGAAAATCAAATACAGCATACCGACAATAAGCAGAATTGCAACGATAAGTCCGACAACATTGAGGTTGCCCGTAAAGGCAGAGCCAATCTGATTAATCATCAGGGAAATTGCGTACGCAAATCCGCACTGATAGAGTATTGCAAATGCAGTCCATTTTGCCGAGTTCATCTCACGCTTGATTGCACCGATTGCGGCAAAGCAGGGTGCGCAGAGCAGGTTGAACGTAAGGAATGAAAAACCGCTGACCGCTGTAAACGCCGCCGCAATGTTCTGATAAACCGTTCCGTCACCGCCGCCGTAAAGAATTCCGAGAGTTCCGACGATATTTTCCTTTGCGACAAGTCCCGTTATTGACGCAACAGCCGCCTGCCAGTTGCCCCAGCCAAGAGGATTGAATATCCACGCAATTGCGTTTCCGATTGCGGCAAGAATACTATGGTCAATCTGTTCATCTGTAAGCATTTGGAATGTGCCGTCAACAAAACCGAAGTAGGTCGTAAACCATACGAGGATTGTTGAAATCAGAATAATTGTTCCTGCCTTCTTGATGAACGACCAGCCACGCTCCCACATTGAACGGAGAACGTTGCCGACAGTGGGCATATGATATGCAGGCAATTCCATAACAAACGGCGCAGGCTCGCCCGAAAACGGTCTTGTCTTTTTAAGCATAATGCCGGATATGATGATAGCCGCCATACCCATAAAGTATGCGCTTGGTGCTACCCACCACGCTCCGCCGAAGATTGCGCCTGCAATCATTGCGATAAACGGAAGCTTTGCACCGCAAGGGATAAACGTGGTTGTCATAATCGTCATACGGCGGTCACGCTCGTTTTCAATCGTTCTCGAAGCCATAATTCCCGGAACGCCACAGCCTGTGCCTATGAGAACAGGGATAAAGGATTTACCTGAAAGACCGAATTTACGGAAGATACGATCAAGCACAAACGCAATTCGTGACATATATCCGCAGGCTTCAAGGAATGCAAGGAAGATAAAGAGTACGAGCATCTGCGGAACAAAGCCGAGAACTGCGCCAAGACCTGCCACAATACCGTCAAGGATTAAGCCCTGAAGCCAGTCTGCGCAATTTACGGCGTTGAGTCCGTCCTCAACAAGTACGGGAATACCGGGCACCCACACGCCGTAGCTTGCAGGGTCGGGTTCTTCACATTCGTATTTTTCAAAAACTTCTACAGCGGCTGAAAGCTCCTCGCCTGTAAATGTAACGTCCTCGGTTGCGAGGGTTTCTTCGTCCTCGAGTGTGTATTCAGCCGTATCACTCGGAGAGAACTGCGAGGAATACGCTTTTAAAGCGGATAGGGCAACGGCTGAATCAAAGGTTTCCGATTCTGTATCGAGTGCCTCTGCAAGCTCCTCGCTTCCCTCTTTGCCCAAATCTATAAATGCGTTTACAACATTTGTTGCGTCGCCAAATTCGCCCGAAGCTTCTTCATAATCTGACGAGCCGATTCCGAGCAAGTGCCAGCCGTCGCCGAACACACCGTCGTTTGCCCAGTCAGTCGCCCACGTGCCTACAGTTGTTACCG
>CAMKNF010000192.1 GCA_946414115.1 uncultured Ruminococcus sp.
CCACCGAGATCTACACTCTTTCCCTACACGACGCTCTTCCGATCTGAGATATTCATCTCAATCATATCGATGTCTGTGTCGCTTAACTTTTCAGCCATTTCGCAGTATTCCTCAGGGGTGTTGCCTGCAATGTTTGCAATAACAACTGTATTCTGCTGTTTGAGCCATGGCAAGTCTTCTTTGATAAACACGTCAACGCCCGGATTCTGCAAGCCGACTGCGTTAAGCATACCCGACGGTGTTTCGGCTACTCTTGGAACAGGATTTCCGTCACGACGTTTAAGTGTGATTCCCTTGCACGAAATTCCGCCGAGCTTTTCAAGCGGATAGAATTCGCCGTATTCACGACCGAAACCGAATGTACCCGAAGCGGCTATAAGGGGATTGTTAAATTCCATTCCTGCAATTTTTACCGATAAATCAGCCATTAAAATACAACCTCCTCTGCGTTGAATACGGGACCGTTTTTACAGACGTGCTGCATAATCTCCTCGCCGTTTTTTCTGACCTTGACGGCGCACACAAGACAGGCGCCGATTCCGCAAGCCATTCTTTCCTCAAGAGAAATCTGGCACGGCTTGCTATTCTCTTTGCATACAGCGGAAACAGCCCTTAACATAGGAGTAGGACCGCAGGCGCAAACCTCGTCAAATTCATTGATTTTATCCTTTAAAATATCGGTTACAAAGCCGTGAACGCCTGCACTGCCGTCATCGGTTGCAAGCACAAGCTCTGCTCCTGCTTGTTTGAAATCGTCCTGCAAAATTACAAGTGACTTGTTGCGAAAGCCTGTTATTACAAACGGATTTTCAGTCTGCTTTGCTGTGTAGAGCATAGGGGGAACGCCGATTCCGCCGCCGATAAGGCAGTAACGCTTGCCCTTTTCAATTTTAAATCCGTTGCCGAGTGGTGCGAGAATGTCAACGTCGGTACCCGATTTCATCTCGGACATCAGCCTTGTACCCTCGCCCTTGACCTGATAGACAAGTCTTAACACTCCGTTTTCGCTGTCGCATACGGAAATCGGACGGCGCAGAGTTTTTGACGGCACATAAACGTGAGCAAACTGACCGCATTTTGCAAGCGGAGCAAGCTCCTCGTTTTTTACCCTCATATCAAAAATACCATCAGCAATTTCGTCATTTGAAATCAGCTGAAACTTCTGAACATCGTACTTCATTTTATCATTCCTTTTTATAAGTATTTAAGCTCAATAGTAATAATCTTCTGAACTTCGCTTTTATAAACATAACATTGGGCGTCAAGTTGAGGATTGTTGGAATTTACCTGATTTGCTTTATCTATCCATTCGCTGATATACCCTTCATTAAGGAGTTTATCATATGTGTCGTCGTAATTGAATGAGTTGTCAAGCAAAAAGCTCGCAGATTCTTCATTTGCATATGCTGAATTTGCTATTTCATTTACTATATCATCTGCGTTATTAATGTCAGTCAGTGTTGCACAGTTTTGTTTATAATAATTATATTTCTGACCATTGCACTCTGGAACAAATAGATTAAGTTCACAATTCATACCCTCGTATTCTTCTAAAGAAACGTCTTTATATAACGGGACTTTTGAATGATTTACAGATATTTCATCCGACGTTATGTTTAAGTAATCATAAGTTGTCAGTCCGTCCTCATCATCCGAGTCATTCCAGGTTACGTCAACCTCATACCATTCATCTTCAAGCTTAACGCAGTTCCATTGATGAGGTTCTGATTTTCCGTTGCCGAATACATTTATGCAATCAATCCCAAGATTATTGCACAAAAGCTGAAAGGCTCTTGCATATCCTTCACACACGGCTTTTTTGTCGACAAGTGCACCGTATGCGTCATTTTCGTTGGCAATAATTTTGTCAGTTATTGCTGCTTCATTATCATAAACACAGTTACTTACAAGATAATCATTTGCATAAACTTCAAGTTCAAAATCTGAAGCACCTTGAGGAGCACCGGATAAGGCCTGATTCAATGTATCATCAAACTTCTGCCTTGCTGTTACAAGGTCGCTTCCTGACAGTAAATATTCAAGTGAAACAATTGTATATCCATTTTCATCTTCACCATATTTAAATTCACTTCGTAACCAGAACACTTCGGGGTGATCATTTTTATAGGCGCTTATTACCTCATTAAGCTGTTTTATGTCAAAAGTTGTGTTGGTTGAAATATCATCAGAATCGGCTTTTTCGGCGTATTCCGCAATAAGAAAATACAAATCCTTAAGTTCGGTGGATGACAAATTATCATAACCGTAGCTTGTTGATGTATAGTTGTTAATTTCAGGCGAAGAAGATGAAACATCTGAATCCTGCGATGAAGAATTTACATCAGAGTTTTTTGCAGAAGAGCTGTTGCTCGAAGCGAGGTTAACATCAAAGTTACACGAGCAAAAAAGAATTTCCAAAAGAAGTATTGATGTGATAACCGATAATATTTTTTTATTTTTACTATTTGATTTTTTCAAAATAATCATCCTATTTTTTTTATATGTTAATTTTACAGTAAATTTTATATTCAGTCAATTGCATTTTCAATATTTTTATGATATTATTATTTACAGTCTGTTCGCAAAATCCAGACTCTAAAAAAATACTACGGAGGAATTTAATATGAAAACAAAATCAACTGTGTACATTGTACAAGCGGCTGTCATTGCCGCACTTTACGCTGCGCTGACAATCCTGCAAAACACTCTTTTACCGGGTACGGCTTCAATGGCAGTGCAATTCAGAGTAGCAGAGGTGCTTACGATTCTTGCAGTGTTCACTCCTGCGGCAATTCCCGGACTTACGATAGGCTGTGTAATTGCAAACATCAGCTCGCTGTCGGTGCTCGGTCCGTACGATTTAATTTTCGGCTCGATTGCAAGCCTGCTTGCGGCTGTGCTGATGTACTTACTGCGCAGCAAAAGATTGTTTAAGCTCCCTGTTGCGTCGGCGCTTATGCCTGCGCTTGCCAACGGAATTATCGTAGGCTTTGAGATTGAATTTTTCTTTGTTGAGGGTGGTTTCCACTTCGGCGATTTCCTTTTTCAGGGAGGATGTGTAGCCCTCGGAGAGCTGGGAGTGCTGTTTGTGCTCGGACTTCCGCTTGCAAGGCTGATTGAAAAGCAGGGCTTTGACAAAAAACTGCTCGCAATAAAATAATTCTGATTTTAAAAATAAATAAAAGATTTTGCAACTAAAAAGGTTGGGTATTCGTTAAAAGAATTGCCCGACCTTTTTT
>CAMKNF010000193.1 GCA_946414115.1 uncultured Ruminococcus sp.
CTACGGAAATGTTTGTTCGTAAAGATAATGTTGATATAACCGGTTACGTTTGATAATCACTATGGACACGGCACGCCGTGTCCCTACGACTGAAAAACAAACGTTTCCTGTATCGCCGTAGGGGACGGCATCCTTGACGTCCCGAAACGTTGCCTATATATCTACTTAAAATTCGGGCTGCAATTTTCTCCAAACAAACCAACTTTTCCACTCGAATTGCCCGCCGAGGCACTCGGCTAAATTATCGTTTAGCTTACTAAAAGGGATCACCTGATTACTTAATATACATTGTTTAATCTGCATTATATTTTTTATTTAGTTACACATAATTTCTATATTTACTACAAATATAAAGTGATTGAATATTGTCGAACAATGTAGTATAATATTTTTATATTTTTATTTAAAACAAGGATGCAGATATTATGAAGCTTTTAGAGGATAAAATTCTCAAGGACGGCCATCTCGGTAAGGGAAACGTACTAAAGGTTGACAGCTTTTTAAACCACCAGATTGATACCGCTTTTATTTGCGAGTTAGGCAAGGAGTTTTACAGACTCTATAAAGATGAGAAAATCACAAAAATCCTCACTATTGAAGCTTCGGGAATAGGTATTGCCTGCTTAACTGCACAATACTTTAATGTTCCTGTTGTATTTGCAAAGAAAACTCCGACAATAAATATATATTCTGATGTATATACCTCTAAGGTGTTCTCGTTTACCCACAAAAAAGACTATGATATTTATGTATCAAAGCAGTTTATAAATAAAGATGACCGCATTCTTATTATTGACGACTTCCTTGCAAAAGGCAGTGCATTATCTGCACTGATTAATCTTATCAATGACGCCGGAGCTGAAACAGTAGGTGCCGGAATCGTTATTGAAAAGGCATTTCAGGAGGGCGGAAAAATAATCCGTGATATGGGAGTAAGAGTTGAGTCGTTGGCAATGATTAAGGAAATGACTGAAGAAAACGGCATTGTTTTCTGCAGTTAATTATATTCGGAGAGCATAGCTCTCTGACATCTTTTGAGGAGGAATTTGAAATGTTCAAAAAGTTATTATCAATTACACTGGCTGCACTTATGGTGCTTTCGTTTGCCGCTGTATTCACAGGCTGTGGTTCTGACAACAGCTCAAGCAGCAGTTCAGGTGAAAGCTCAGGCAAAAGTGCCGAAAGCCTCAAGTTCGGTTTCATTTATCTGCACGATGAAAACTCAACATACGACAACAACTTCTTAACAGCTGCAAAAGAAGCTTGCGAGAAGATGGGCGTTGAGATGATTAACAAGACAAACATTGACGAAAGCGACGCTTGTAAAGAGGCTGCTCTTGATTTGGTTGATCAGGGCTGCGACATCATTTTTGCAGACAGCTTCGGTCACGAGGACTTTATGATTGAGGCTGCAAAGGCTAATCCCGATGTTCAGTTCCTGCATGCTACAGGTACAAAGGCTCACACAGAAAAGCTTGATAACTTCCACAATGCTTTTGCTTCTATCTATGAGGGACGTTACCTTGCAGGTGTTGCAGCTGGTATGAAAATCAATGAAATGATTGAAGCCGGAAAATTCACAAAAGACGAAGCAAAGATGGGCTATGTAGGCGCACATCCCTATGCTGAAGTTAAATCAGGCTACACATCATTCTATCTCGGAGCAAAGTCCGTTTGTCCTACTGTTACTATGGAAGTAAAATTCACTGGTTCATGGTATGACGAAACTCTTGAAAAAGAGGCTGCTAACAAGCTTATCTCTGACGGTTGTGTTCTCATAAGCCAGCACGCTGACTCAATGGGTGCTCCTACAGCTTGTGAGTCTGCCGGTGTTCCGAACGTTTCTTACAACGGTTCAACTGTTAAGGCTTGCCCCAACACATTTATCGTTTCTTCAAAAATCAACTGGGCTCCTTACTTCGAGTATGCAATCAAGTGCGTACAGGAAGGCAAGGCAATTGATACAGACTGGACAGGCACAGTTGCAACAGGCTCGGTTGAGCTTACAGAGATTAACGAAAAGGCTGCCGCAAAGGGCACACAGGAAGCTATTGACGCTGCAAAGGCTGATTTAGAGTCAGGCAAAATCAAGGTATTTGATACTGCTAACTTTACAGTAAAGGGTGAAACTCTGAAATCATATATGGCTGACGTTGATTCAGACACTGAATTCAAGGGCGACACAGAGGTTATTAAGGACGGCGCGTTTGAGGAATCAAAATATCGTTCAGCTCCATACTTTGACCTTGATATCGACGGAATTTCTGTTATCGAATAAGTTTAGGTATCAGGTCACCACATAAACTGATTATTCCGTGACCGTTATCTTGCGGTCACGGATTTTTTTACGTTATAAGAAACTGCTGCGAAACAGTCGGGCAAAAAAGGTTTGATAATATCAACCTGTCCGCCCGGATTGCGTGTCGAGGCACTCGACTTTTTAGGAGGCATTATGGCTGAAGCTTTGGCATTAGAATTAAAAGGCATAACCAAAACCTTTGGCAGTGTTGTTGCAAACAAGGACGTTGACCTTAAGGTATATAAAGGCGAAATCCTTTCTATACTCGGAGAAAACGGTTCGGGCAAGACAACACTTATGAATATGGTATCGGGCATTTATTACCCTGATTCCGGAGAGATTTTTGTTGACGGCGAGAACGTAATTATCAAATCCCCGAAGGATGCGTTTGCGCATAAAATCGGAATGATACATCAGCATTTCAAGCTTGTTGATGTCTTTACCGCTACACAAAATATTGTACTCGGCGTTAAAGACGGAAAATACAATATTAAGGCTGTTGAAAAGAAGGTAACGGAGATTACCGAAAAGTACGGCTTTAACATAGACCTTAACAAAAAGATTTATGAAATGTCAGTATCCGAAAAGCAGACCGTTGAAATTATCAAGGTGCTTTACAGAGGTGCTGATATTCTTATCCTTGACGAGCCTACTGCTGTACTTACGCCGCAGGAAACGCAAAAGCTGTTCAACATTCTTCGCAAGATGAAAAAAGACGGAAAATCGATTATTATTATTACCCATAAGCTCCACGAGGTGCTCGAGATTTCCGACAGAGTCACCATTTTAAGAAAAGGTATGTATGTTGATACGGTTGAAACAAAGGACGCAACGGAGCAATCTCTTACCAGATCGGAAGAGCACACGTCTGAACTCCAGTCACCATCAAGTATCTC
>CAMKNF010000194.1 GCA_946414115.1 uncultured Ruminococcus sp.
CTCGTAGTCCTCGGCGTTTACTTCCTTCTTAATCTTTTCGCAAAGTCCCTTTGCGTAGTCGCTCATATAGTCAACGTCGGTGATTGTTCCGCCGTCTTTTTCCTGCGGATGCTCGTTTTCCTGAGCGTATGTCAGAATTTCCTCAATATCAGAGCCTTCAAGACCGCCTTCACGTGTAAAGAATTTAAGACCGTTTCGGTTAAAGGGGTGGTGGCTTGCGGTAATCTGCAAAGCACCGTCGCAATTAAGGTCAACCGTAGTCATAAACATTGACGGGGTAGAGGCAAGACCACAGCAAAGCACCTTTGCACCGCAGGCTTTAAAACGCTTTGTGGTAATCTCCATAATGTGAGGACCCGATATTCTGCTGTCACGTCCGACAGAGATTGTAAGACGGTCGCAGGGTTTATTTACCTTTTTTGAGAGCCAGAGAACAAAGCCGTCAGCCATATTAGCAACAGCCTCGTCAGTTAGGTTGACGTTCTGTCCCTCAACGCCCTCGCTTGCAACACCTCTGATGTCAGTTCCGCTTTTGAATTGTTTATAAAAATCGTTAAGCATATTGTTCATCCTTTCGGTTTCATTTATATATGATATTTTATAAGTATTATACCGCAAAGAGAGAAAAATCACAATACATCAAAAAATTAAGTTTGTAAAAAATCAGATTATTTTATTGCCAAAAAGGAAATAAGTTGTTGAAACTGACGAAAGAGTAACGAAAATATTGTCGCTTTGTAAATTCTTTTAAAGCAATATTAGGATATATTGCACATAATTATAGCGTAAATATTAGTAACTATTGACATACAAATGCGATAACTTACAAAAACAGAAGTCAAAAATTGTTGACTTTTTTAAAAAGTTGGATATAATAATAATTGTCAAGTAAATAGTCCGCTTGACTATCGGCTGATTTCCAATTAGCCTTACTCGAGTAAAATTGAATTATCAAAAAGTCGATAAATAATCATGATTTGCCAAATGGTAAATGGCGCACGAATAAAACTTTATATTTTTAAAGAATTGAAGGAGGAAACATTTATGACACCAATTCTTAGCTTACACAACATTGATGTAACTGCGTTCCTCGCCGTGCTCGATACCTGCGAGGGCAACGTATATCTCGTTACAAAGGAAGGCGACAGATTAAATCTGCGCAGCAAACTTTGCCAGCTCGTTGGCTTGACAAAGCTTATCGAAGGTGGTAAAATAGCAGAAGCAAGTATTATCTGCGAAAACAAGAACGACGAGAGCAAGCTTTTCAGATTCAACTTCTTCGGCGATACAGGTAACGCTAAAGTAGGTTAATCAAAGCTTATTAAAATTACAATCCACGTTTTTCACGTTAATTTCAAAACTTCTAAATCCAAAAACGGCTGCTTTACGGCGGCCGTTTTTGGATTTTATTATTTTGGACTTAAATATTTGGTGAAAAGCAGCGTAAATCCGCATTATATCTACATTTTTTCAAAAAATTGCCAATAATTGTTGAATTAAAAATTCAGCCGTGATATAATTTTTTCAATTAATTCCGATATGACAGGGGTGGAAATAAGCTATGAATTACAATGATTATAATGATGACGAACAGTATTTTGAAGATTATTTCAGCGATGATTACGATGTTCGCAGAAGTCCACACAGAAAATCAAACAGAAGAAAAAATATTGACTATAATATAGACAAGTACGGCAGAAAGAGAAAAGGACTTAAGTGGAAGCTGAAGGCTCTTTTACATAACAGAATTGCGTTAATCGCTGTGGCGGCAATTGCAGTTCTGATTGTCATAATAGCTATGGTTTCCTCTTGTTCGGATAATAAGGAGAATAATCAAACCACGACAACGGCGGCAACGATTGCACCTACAACTCAGGTCGCTTCCCACAAGATTGAGGGTGTGCCCGTCATTGTTCAGGACGAATTGAAGGCGGCTTGTGAAACCTATGCGTGTACAATGCTTTTACAGTACTATAAATTTGACATTGACGAATTTGAGTTTGTTGATAATTATCTGATTATGAGGGCTGTGTATCCCGGAATAGACGGCAACCTTTACGGCCCTGATATGAACTCTGCTTACGCAGGAGACATCTATACGGGTTATGGAATAAACGCTCCCGCAATGGCTAAATGTATGAACAGCTATTTAAAAACTACCGGCTCAAAGCTTGAAGCTCAACCGCTGTCTGGCGTGTCGCTTGAAGAGCTTTGTGAAAAATACATTCTCAACGATACCCCTGTTATGGTCTGGGCTACGACGTTTATGGACGAGCCGTATATCAAGGAAAGCTGGACTGTGGACTATGTAGATGAGAACGCAAAGCATAAAATCGGAGATACCGTCAGCTGGCAGATGCACGAGCATTGTCTGGTGCTTGTAGGCTTTGATGAGAAAAATTATTATTTTGCTGATTCTGCTGCAGGCAAGTTAGCGTCATATGATAAAGCCACAACAGAGAAAAGATACGAACAAATCGGCAAACAGGCGATTGTTTTGCAGTAGATAAAGTGTAAAACCGGACAGCAAGTGGTGTCCGGTTTATCTAACGCTCGGCTTCGAGTCCCTATTGGCGAAAAAATAACAGATACCCCAAATAGGTATCTGTTATTTTTTGGTGCGCCAACAGGGACTCGAACCCCGGACCGACCGGTTATGAGCCGGTAGCTCTAACCAACTGAGCTATTGGCGCATATTGATATAATATCTTTTACGCAAATGATATTATATCAAAGTTTGTTTTATTTGTCAACGGTTTTACTAATTATTTGTTGCCCGTCTGTCGAATTTATGATATAATGAATTAATAAAATTTTGGGTGGGATTTTTATGGCAGTTATCAAACCGTTCAGGGGTATGCGCTATGACACGTCAAAGGCAGGCGAAATATCAAAGCTTTGCTGTCCGCCGTATGACATCATCAGCGAAAAACAGCGCCTTGATTACATCAATGAAAATGAATACAACATCATCCGTCTGGAGCTTCCGAAGGACGGCGAAAACCCGTATCAGAACGCTTCCGACATTCTCAATATGTGGCGTGACAAGGGGATTCTTATTCACGAGGATAAGCCTGCGATTTACATTTACGAGGAGGAGTTCAACGCTTACTCCGAGCGCAAAAGCATAAAGGGCGTTATTGCACGTGTAAAGCTGGAG
>CAMKNF010000195.1 GCA_946414115.1 uncultured Ruminococcus sp.
GATACTTGATGGTGACTGGAGTTCAGACGTGTGCTCTTCCGATCTGTTGCCTGCAAGTCCCGACGCCATAATTGCAAGCGTGTCGTTTGTTGAGGTGTCGCCGTCAACGCTTACCATATTATAGCTGTCCTCAACAGCCTCACGCAGTGCACATTCAAGCATTTCTGCCGAAACAGCCGCATCGGTTGTAACAAAGGAGAGCATTGTTCCCATATTGATGTGAATCATTCCGCTGCCCTTGGCAATTCCGCCGACGGTTACCTTTTTGCCGCTGAGAATCATCTCCATAGCCATTTCTTTTTTGACTGTGTCGGTTGTCATAATAGCCTCTGCAGCGTTTGTTCCGCCGTCCTTTGAGAGCTTGCCCTTCATCATTTGTGCACCCTTAATTACAGGCTCAATCGGCAAAGGCTGACCGATTACACCTGTTGAAGCAACGATTACGTCCTCGGGGTTTACCGACAGCATTTCAGCCGCAATATCGCACATCTTTTCGGCAATTTCAACACCGTCTGCGTTGCAGGTGTTCGCATTGCCCGAATTGACAATGACTGCCTGTGCAACACCGTTTTCAAGGTGCTTTTTCGTTACGTGAATGGTAGAGCTTTTTACAAGGTTTTTTGTGTAAACAGCCGCCGCTGTGCAGGGCTTTTCGCAATAAATAAGCGCAAGGTCACGCTTTGTTGTGTTTGACGGCTTGATTGATGCGCACACGCCCTGAGCAGTAAAACCGAGGGGTGAAGTTACGGTGCCGTCAATAAATTTAAAATTTTTATTTTCCATATATATCAGTCCAAATTATTATTTTTAGAAAGCAGGCGGTACAATTACAAGTCCTGTTGTTTCGTCAAGTCCGAAGATGATGTTCATATTCTGGATCGCCTGACCTGCCGCACCCTTAACCATATTGTCAATTGCGGCGCAGGCTACAAGCTTGTTTGCACGCTTGTCGTGGTGAATTGAAACGTCGCAGAAGTTTGAATACTTTATATTGTGAATGTCGGCGCACTTTCCGTCGTCTAAAAGTCTTACGAAATATTCGTCCTTGTAGTAGTCCTCATAAGCCTTGCGAATCTGCTCAAAAGTAACGCCGTCCTTTATATCAGCGTAAACGGTTGCGAGGATTCCTCTGTTTACGGGAAGAAGGTGCGGAACAAAGGTGATTATCACTTTTTCGCCCGAAAGCTTTGAAAGAGTCTGCTCAATTTCGGGAGTGTGGCGGTGAGATGCAACCTTGTAGGCGTGGAAGCCCTCGTTAAGCTCGGGGTAGTGGTTGCCCTGTGTCGGCTTTCTGCCTGCGCCCGTTACGCCGCTTTTGCAGTCGCAGATTATGCCCTTTGTTTCAACAAGACCGTTTACGATTGCGGGCGCAATTGCAAGGGGTGAACAGGTTGTGTAACAGCCGGGATTTGCAACGAGCTTTTTGCCCTTGATTTCATCTCTGAAAAATTCGGGCAAGCCGTAAACCGACTGCTCGTGGAGCTTTTTGTCAAGGAATGTCCCGCCGTACCATTCGGTGTATTCGTCCTCGCTTTCAAGCCTGAAATCTGCACCGAGGTCAATGAAAGCCTTGCCTGCGCTTATGCACTTTTCGGCAAGCTCCTGCGAAAGTCCGTGAGGAAGTGCGGCAAAAACAACGTCGCTCTTTTCGACAACTGCGTCCTGATTTTCGCAGACCATATCGTTTAAAAATTTATATGACGGATAAACGTCGCTTAACTTTTCACCCTCGAACGAAACCGAGCTTATTGCCGAAATTTCTGCGTTCGGGTGAGTTGAAAGCAATCGGACAAGCTCTGCTCCTGCGTAGCCTGTTGCGCCTACTATACCTGCTTTTATTTTCATATTCTTCACCTGTTTATTTTAATTCTGTGATATTGACATTCAGTTTTAAATATCATATAATAAGGTTACAGGGTAACCGTCAAAGCGGTTAGCCCAAGGAAGTTTTTATTTATTAATTAAAATAATCGCCTTCACCTGGACAGTTGGGCGATTATTTTTTTATGTATTTAACAAGCTGAGTAAGTGATACTATCAGTACGATAAGTAAAACCAATTCAGTCATACATATCACCCCCAATCGGTGGGAGTGCTAACCGCCTTAACTACCCTGTAACCCCATAAAGCCAAAAGGCAATATGGCAATTATTTTATTTTATAACTTTTCCGCTATCTCGGCAACTCGTTTTGCCTGTGCCTTTACGTTTGATGATGCAGGACCGCCGAAAGCGGTGCGCTCGTTTGTACAGCGTTCAAGTGAAATTGCGCTGTATACGTCGTCGGTGAACACATTGCAGACCCTTTTGTACTCCTCAAGCGGAAGATTTTCAAGGTCAGTGCCGAGTTCAATGCACCTTGCCACAAGCTCGCCTGTTGCCTTGTATGCGTCTCTGAAAGGAACACCGTTCTTTGTCAGCCAGTCGGCACAGTCGGTTGCGTTGATAAAGCCGCCTGCCGCCGCTTTTCTCATATTTTCGGGGATAACACGCATTGTGTCGAGCATAGGAGTGAATGCTGTCAGGCACATTTTAACGGTATCGACCGCATCAAAAATTGCCTCCTTATCCTCCTGCATATCCTTGTTGTACGCAAGCGCAATACCCTTCATAATCGTGAGCAGTGTCATATTGTCGCCGAAAACTCTGCCGCTTTTTCCACGAACAAGCTCTGCAATATCGGGGTTCTTCTTCTGCGGCATAATTGACGAGCCTGTTGAGAACGCATCGTCAAGCTCCACAAACTTAAATTCCCAACTGCACCACATAATAATTTCCTCGGAAAAACGTGAGAGGTGCACCATAATTATTGAAAGAACAGACGCAAACTCAATGCAGTAATCTCTGTCTGAAACTCCGTCGAGCGAGTTGTTTGTAATTCTGTCAAAGCCTAAAAGCTCGGCTGTGATTGTTCTGTCAATCGGATAGGTTGTGCCTGCAAGCGCACACGAGCCGAGGGGCATTTCGTCCATTCTCTTCAAGCAGTCCTCAAGACGTGAAACGTCACGCAGGAGCATTTCTCCGTAAGCTAGAAGATGATGACCGAAAGTAATCGGCTGTGCTCTCTGAAGGTGGGTATAACCCGGCATTACGGTTTCGCTGTACTTTTCAGCCTTGTCGGCGATAACCTTGATGAGGTCAAC
>CAMKNF010000196.1 GCA_946414115.1 uncultured Ruminococcus sp.
CATATTCATATACAAGGTCAATATAGTTATGACGACAACGGTCATTGGCGTGAATGTACTGTATGCGGTGAAAAAATATTTGACTCTGAAGGCGAGCACCGCAAATATTGCTCAAAAACCGAAAACTGGACCGGTGTTAATCAGGCAAATGCAAGTAAAGAGGGAGAATATGTAAAAGAATGCTCTACTTGCTCATATGTTATGGAGAGAATAACAGTTCCGAAAACAGGGGAACAAACAGTCGTAACCACTTATGACGAATTGAGAAATGCTCTTGCAAAGGGCGGCAAGCAGTGGATTAAGCTTGATTTTCCCGGTAAAACCTTTAAACAGGAGGACTTCAAGTATGATTATACCCTTTGTTTGGATGACCCTGACGCTGACATTACAATAGACTTAAACAACTGTCTTCTGGTAAGAAAAACATTGTACGACAAAAGGCTTTTTGAAATCAAGCAAGGAAAGCTCAGGCTATGGCAGAAGGACGGAAACGGTATAGATAGTACTGTGAATTTCAAATATAATTTTTCTTTTGATACCGGCAACGGTGAAGCGGTGTTTTATGTCGGAAACTCAGGAAGTCTTACATTGACTAATGTTCATTCTCTGTCACCGGGTTCAGATGACATAGGCACTTTTACTTATGCTTTTCCGATTGTAAAATCAAGCGGAAACCTCCGCATTGACAGCGGTGTATATTACTCCTATAATGAAACCTCTGCTGTTGAAATTGACGGAGGTACAGCGGTTATTAACGGCGGATATTTTAAATCAACCTATTACAAAAGCACAGCCGTGAAAATTACAGCCCCGGACAAAGAAAAAACTACTGTCGAAATTAACTATGGTAATTTCGGCGCACTCAACACCGCAGTTTATATGAGCAGAGATACCGTTGTCACAATAAACGGCGGCAACTTCGAATATAAGGATACGGACAGAAATTTATATCAGAAATACGCTTTGTATGCATATGATGCGGATTTAACAATAAACGGCGGTTATTTCTACGGTTCATTAAATGCATTAGATGCAACAGCACTTCATTCACTTAATATTTCAAACGGATATTTCAAATTGTATAATCAAACCGAAGACGGCAATTTGGCGGCAGTTTACTTGGGCGGTGATTATAGCACTAATACTATAATTTCCGGAGGAAGATATTATGGAAATAAAGGAATTGAATTCAGTTCAAAAACTGATTTTTCAAAAATTATTCCCAAAAGCTGCTATGTGACAGATAATGATACCGGTTTAGTTATTGACCATAACATCACCGATTATTCGCTCGGAGGCTCTATTGATATATTTGCAAAAAGGCCGAGAATCACAACACAGCCGTCGGGCGGACATTCCCTTAATATGGGTGACGCAATCGTTCTTAAAATAGACGCTGACAATGCAAACGAGTACATATGGCACATTATTGACGAAAACGGAAAAGAGCTTTCGTGGAATTACCTTTCAAACAACGGCTATACAACTCCAAATGTGTATTCAGGCGGCAAAATGCTTATGCTCAGGGAAGTTTCCGACTGGATGACAGGCAAGCGTGTTTACTGTGAAGTAAAAGGCTACGGCGGAACTGTTATGTCGGATATAGTTACTCTGTCTGTAGATAAGGTAGTAAAATACTGTAAGGATATGTATTTTGATAATTTCGACCAAATCTGGAATCACAAGACAGTCGGAGATTTCAAAAATCCGAAAACCGACACAGATGCTCCATACACCATCGGTAATGTAAGGTGGGCGATGTTCCGCAAGATTCTCGGCGATGATTATGAATTTGATAGCGGAGATAATGTAACAGTCGCAATTGACGTTATTCCAAAGGAAGGATATACATTTTACAGTACTGTATACGGAAAACTTAACGGAATAGATTCCTATGTTACAGTTAAAAACGAGGACGGCAGTCGTTCTATCGTGTTTGATATGACAATAACCGTTCCTGAGGAGTACAAAACACAGGATATTGAACTTTCAGTAACAGAGCCTGTTGCAGGCGTAAAGCCGTCAACAACGGCAGTCTGCACTTCAGGTTACGCAATACCGGGAACACCCTCGTGGACTCCTGCTGATACAACCTTCAAAAGCGGTACGCAGTACACAGTAAAAATCCCTGTTACTGCTGAATTTGAAATGGGAGATATTGACACGGTAACAGCAAAGGTGAACGGCAAGGACGCAAAATTCATTGCGGAACGCAAGACGGGAAAAATTTATGCTTATTACGTTGAATATACCTTTGATGCAACAAAGGATTATCTGCTCGGCGACGTAAACGGTGACGGAAATATAAGTGTGCTTGACGCAACGCTTATTCAAAAGTATATTGCAGGACTTGTGACACTCAGTGATACACAAAAAGCTGCCGCCGATGTGAATAATGACGGAAGTGTGAGTATAGTTGACGCAACTCAAATCCAAAAGTACTTAGCAGGTTTAATTAATAAGTTTTGATAACAAATGAAGAATAATTGGTGTTTAATTATGGGGATTGTTTCCTGTGTTCTTTCACTTTTCGGCTGTATTAGAAATCCGATAAAGCCCGAAGGAGAGCTGACTTCAATTTCAATTTCTCAAAATCATATGGACAGAACGTATTGCTATTCATTTGGTGCTTACAAGAAAAACGATACATATACTCTGAACGCTCGTTGTATGATTGAAAAAGGCGACAATGATTATGAGGATGTTGAACTTGAAAATATCAGCATAACCAAAGAGGAGTTTAAACAGTTTGAAGAGCTTGACAAAAAGTATGATTTTTTCAGCCTGCGTAAGCCAAATAAAATAGAGAAAAATATATTCTTCGTTGTTGACGAAACAATAACGAATTTTTCGGTAAGCTACGGTGATGAAAGCTTTTCACTATACACAAGCGGCGATTGCTACAATGAGGTTCACAACTGCTTTATTGCTCTTGCCGAAAAATACAACGAAACAATTAACTAAAAGGAGAAATTATTATGGGACTTTTTGAAAAGAAATTCTGCGATATTTGCGGAGATAAGGTTAATATGCTTACACAGCAAAAGTTGTCAGACGGCTATCTTTGCTCTGACTGTAAGCACAAATTAGGCTCGTTTACAAGCGGTTGGAAACAGAGAACGGTTG
>CAMKNF010000197.1 GCA_946414115.1 uncultured Ruminococcus sp.
CAGCGATATTGTGCTGACCTCGCCTATAGAGAGCGTCGGCTATATTGATATGACAATCTATACTATGTCAAAATTTGGCGTTGAAATCGAAACAACCGACTTCGGTTGGCATATAAAAGGAAACCAGAGCTACAAGCCTTGCAACTATACAACGGACGGCGACTGGTCGCAGGCGGCTTTCTTTATGGTCAGCGGTGCAATAAACGGCAGTATTACAGTAAACGGTGTGAATCGTGATTCTGCACAGGGCGACAGGAAAATCGCCGAGCTTATCTCGCAATTCGGCGCAGAAGTTTTGCAGACCGACACAAGCGTTACTGTTAATAGCGGCAAAATGCACGCAATTACAATTGATGCATCACAGATTCCCGACCTCGTTCCTGTTCTTGCAGTATGCGCAAGCTTTGCAGAGGGCACAACGAAAATTATCAACGCACAGCGACTTCGAATAAAGGAAAGCGACAGACTTAAAACAACGGCAAATCTTATAAATAACCTCGGCGGAAACGTCAAAGAGCTTTCAGACGGACTTGAAATAACAGGAGTAAAACAGCTTTCCGGCGGAATTGCAGACGGTTGCAACGACCACAGAATCGTAATGTCAGCCGCAGTATGCGCCGCAGGACTTGACGGCGAAATTGAGTGCAGTGACGCTTTAAGCATAAACAAAAGCTACCCTGAATTTTTCAACGATTATAACAGCATAGGAGGAAGGGCAAATGTCCTCGACATACGGTGATAAAATAAAAATATCGGTATTCGGCGAAAGTCACGGCAACGGAATAGGCGTTGTGATTGACGGACTTCCCGCAGGAGTAAAAATAGATATGGACAGCGTGCTTACTCAGATGTCACGCCGTGCACCCGGCAAGGACAGAACTGCCACTCCCCGCAAGGAGAGTGACCTTCCGAAGGTTCTTTCAGGTATGCTCGGCGACACTCTGACGGGCGCACCACTCTGTGCCGTTATTGAGAATACTAACACACGAAGCGGCGATTACGGCAATCTGCTTTCCTGCCCACGTCCCGGTCACAGCGACTATACAGCCTTTGTAAAATACAACGGCGCTAATGATATTCGTGGCGGAGGACATTTTTCGGGCAGAATTACTGCTCCGATAGTTTTTGCAGGCTCAATTTGCAGACAAATTCTATCTCAAAAAGGTATTAAAATTGCGGCGCATATAAATAGTATAGGGAATGTATCCGATGAACCGTTCAATCCCGTCGGCATTGATGACGCTTTGATAGACAGGCTTAATGTATCAAGCTTTGCGCTTATTGATAATTCCGTAGAAGAAAAAATGCGCAGTGTAGTTGAAGATGCAAGAATGAGCCTTGACAGCGTCGGCGGTACAATCGAATGTGCCGTAACAGGGATTGAAGCAGGAATCGGCGAGCCGATGTTTGACGGCGTTGAGGGCATGATTGCAAAAGCGGTTTTCGGCGTTCCTGCAATTAAGGGAATTGAATTCGGCAAGGGTTTTGAGCTTTCCAAAATGAGAGGTTCACAGTCGAACGACCCGTTCAGATACAAGGACGGAAAGGTCGTTACCGAAACCAACAACTGCGGCGGAATCCTCGGCGGAATTACAAACGGTATGCCGATAATTTTCAGAGCTGCAGTAAAGCCTACCCCCTCAATTGCCCAAAAGCAGAAGTCGGTTGATTTGCAGAAAAAGGAAAACACCGAGCTTGAGGTGCACGGCAGACACGACCCTTGCATAGTACCTCGTGCTGTTCCCGTAATCGAAGCAGTAACGGCGATTGCGATTGCTAATTTAATGTAAAGGAAAGTTGCAGATGAAGGATTTATCTGAAATCAGAGTTGAAATAGATAAAATCGACAGCGAGCTTATAGAGCTTTTTAAAAAAAGAATGGACTGCGCAAAGGCAGTCGGCTTATATAAAAAGGAAAACGACATTCCCGTCCTTAATCAGAACAGAGAGAATGAAATTCTTGACAGCGTTGAGGAAAAGGGCGGAGAGTACGGCTCACACGCAAGACTTTTGTTTTCTAATATAATGGAGCTTTCAAGAGCGCTCCAGCACAACATAGTAGGAAGTGGCAAGCAACTTCGTGCCGATATTCTGAATGCATCCTCTAAAATGCAGACCGAAAATGTAAAGGTCGGCTATCAGGGGATAAAGGGTGCAAACGGTCACGAAGCAACGCTCAAGCTGTTCCCGAACAGCGAAGCTGTAAATTATAAAACATTCGCTGATGTTTTTGATGCAGTCGATAAAGGAGAAATTGTCTATGGTGTTCTGCCCGTTGAAAACTCAACCGCAGGCTCTGTATCAGCAGTTTACGATTTGATTTTAAAGCACCGCTTTTATATAGTAAAAGCGCTTGACTTGCCTATTGACTATTGCCTTGCAGGACTCAAGCAGTCGGAATTTTCTGACATTGAAAAGGTGTGGTCGCACCCACAGTCGCTTTCGCAGTGTGCAAATTACATTGCAAAGCATAATTTCGATTCAACTCCGTTTGAAAATACAGCCGTAGCCGCCAGAGAAGCTGCAAAAGAAAAAAGGCTCAACGTAGCGGCAATTTGTTCCTACAAAGCGGCTGAAGAATACGGTCTTAAAATCCTCGACAACCATTTGCAGGACGATAAGGGCAACACAACACGCTTTATCGTTATTTCAAAAACGCTATGTATTCCCGAAAATGCAAATAAAATCAGCCTTTGCTTTTCACTTCCGCACGTCACCGGTTCGCTATACGGATTATTGTGCAGATTTAATTCACTCGGACTTAACCTTACAAAGATTGAATCACGCCCAAGAAAAGGCAAAGATTTTGAGTATCTGTTCTATCTTGATTTTTCGGGAAGTGTACACAGCGATAACGTAATCGACCTGATAAGCCAGTTGAGCGAAGAAATGCCCGAATTCAGCTTTCTCGGCAACTATTGCGAGCTTTAATTGAATATTACTTTATAGAGGACACGCCAATTTCGTGTCCTTTGCTTTACGTGTATAAAAATATTTCATAATAGTGGATAGAATATGTATCATAAGTAAAATAACAGGAAAAGGAGAAAAATTAGTAAAAAGGGGGTTGCAAAAGGGAGAAGAATTTGATATAATAACGTACGTTGCTGAAAAAGAC
>CAMKNF010000198.1 GCA_946414115.1 uncultured Ruminococcus sp.
CTTTGACGTTGCAATCGTCAGTGAGGATGTTGTTTCGCCGAGAGTTGAGAAGTTCCCGACGCACGTGCTTAATCAGTGGACGTATCATTCAAGACTTTATGCGGCGGCAAAATACGTTACAACACGCAAGGATATGGAGCTTGTACAGCTTGTTTCGTTCGGATGTGGCGTTGACGCAATCACAACCGACGAGGTAAGAGAAATTCTTGAAAGCAACAACAAGATCTACACGCAGATTAAAATAGATGAAATTACAAACCTCGGTGCGGTGAAAATCCGTATCCGCAGTCTGCTTGCGGCGATTGACAATGACTGATTTATAATTCGGAATGCGGAATGCGTAATTCGGAATTATTGATTTAAATCGTTGTTCCCTACTGCTATGTTAATTCTGAAAATATCAATTTTATTATAAAAATAACCACACTCAAATGTAGGGAACGGTCTTGACCGTTCCGAGAGTATTAGAAAAAGGTTGTAAATCAGCGGAACGGTCAAGACCGTTCCCTACACTTGTTAATGCTGTTTATTCAAGTATCAGTGAATATACAAGTAACAACAAAGGATAGGAGAACTAAATTATGGCTGAATTAAAATACGATAAAAAAACAGGCCGAGTGCTTTTTACAAAGCAGATGAAAAAAGAATACACAATTCTTTTGCCGAATATGGCTCCTATTCACTTCAACATTCTGCAAAATGTTTTTACGCACTACGGCTACAAGTCGGAGCTTCTGAATACAACTGGTCCCGAAATTGCACAGACAGGACTTAAGTACGTTCATAACGACACCTGCTACCCTGCACTGCTCGTTATCGGACAGTTTATCCACGCCCTGCAAAGCGGCAAGTATGACGTTCACAAGACTGCGCTTATGATTACCCAGACGGGCGGCGGCTGTCGTGCGTCAAACTATATTTTTCTTCTCCGAAAGGCTCTTAAAAAAGCAGGTTTTGAGTTTGTGCCGGTAATTTCGCTTTCGTTCGGAATGGAGCACAACAGCGGATTTTCGCTTTCAATTCCGCTTATCCGCAGATTTGTCGGCGGTCTTGTTTACGGCGACCAGCTTATGCTTCTGTCAAATCAGACAAAGCCATATGAGGTAAACAAGGGCGAGAGTATGGCGCTTGTTGAGGATTGGAGCAAAAAAATTTCACAGATGCTAATTGACGGCAGAGGCTACACGCTCGAGGAGCTTGATGAGAATTTACAGAAAATTACAAAATCCTTCTCAAAAATCGAGCTTAATAAGGTGCCGAAGGTCAAGGTCGGAATCGTCGGCGAGATTTACGTTAAATATTCAAAAATGGCAAATAACGGTCTTGAGGACTTTTTAGCCGAGCAGGACTGCGAGGTCTGCGTTCCCGGACTTATGGGCTTTGCGGCTTTCAAGGTTGACAACCGCATTGAGGATATTAAAATGTTCGGCGGAAATTCGATAAAGCTCAAGGTTTGTCAGATGCTTCTTAATTACGTTAAAAAGGTTGAAAGACTGATGATTGAGGCGGCTAAAAAGTACGGCTTTGAACCGCCGCACGAATATGCCCACACAAAGGAGCTTGTCAAGGGCGTAATCGGCTATGGCAGTAAGATGGGCGAGGGTTGGCTCTTAACAGCCGAAATGCTCGAGCTTGCCGAAACAGGCTATGAAAACATCGTCTGCACACAGCCGTTCGGCTGTCTGCCGAACCACATCAACGGCAAGGGCGCAATCAGGAAGATTAAGGAAATCAAGCCGAACGCTAATATCGTTACAATCGACTACGATCCCGGTGCGCCGAAGGTAAATCAGGAAAACAGAATCAAGCTTATGCTTGCAGTCGGCAAGGAACAGCTTGAAAAGAGAATTGCAAACGGTGAAGTCAATACCGAAAATTGATAATATTCAGGACACGGTGCGCCGTGTCCGTAACTTTTATGGGTGAATTGGTATGAGCAAAAAAACCAAAAAGGGTAAATCCGAGCTGAAAATTTTTAAAATTCTCAACGTTCGTGAAATGCGAGAGCACAAGGTCAAGGCGGCTGTTTATATAGTTATCAGAACAATACTTGTCGCTCTGATTGTGTTCAGCGCAGTAAACGGAAACTGGGAAAACGTAATGACCTGTACGCTGTCATTTTTGCTTTTGATGATTCCGTCGTTTATCGAAAACAAACTGCAAATTGACCTGCCGAATGTTATGGAGGTCATTATGATAAGCTTTGTTTTTGCGGCTAACGTAATGGGCGAGCTGGGCGCATTTTATGAGAAAATCCCGATGTGGGATACTATGCTCCACACCCTTAACGGCTTTATCTGTGCAGGAGTAGGCTTTGGACTGATTGATATTCTCAACCGCAACGACAGGATAAAAATGAACCTTTCACCGCTTTTTGTGTGCCTGTTTTCGTTCTGCTTTTCAATGACGGTCGGTACGGTATGGGAATTTTTTGAATTCGTAATGGATATGTTTTTCGGTAAGGATATGCAGAAGGACACTGTTGTGAATTATATAAATTCCTATCTTTTGTCGGGCAGTGAAAACAAGCTGATTGCAATAAAGGACATCGGCGACACTGTTGTCAACGGTCAGAGCCTCGGCATTGACGGCTACCTCGACATCGGTTTGCTTGATACAATGAAGGATTTGCTTGTAAACTTTGTCGGCGCAGTAGTGTTTAACTTTGCAGGATTTTTCTACCTCAAGGGCAGAGGAAAACGC
Organism: uncultured Ruminococcus sp.; assembly: GCA_946414115.1. Lineage (GTDB taxonomy): Bacteria > Bacillota > Clostridia > Oscillospirales > Acutalibacteraceae > Ruminococcoides. The sequence continues at coordinate 2,704 of CAMKNF010000198.1, forward strand.
ACAAAATTTGTCGAGAATTTTATACCATCAAGGAAATGAGGTGAGTGAAACAAATTTTTAGGATTGATATTTTGTAACGAATCGTATATACTATAAGTGACAGAGCGAGAGTTTTGGGCAACGCCGTTTTAGGTAGTCCCTTGCTTCGAGACCTCTGTCATTTTTATTGCCTATAAGATACGGAGTATAATCAAACGTCACCAATATATCAAAATAAATTCAGCAAACAAACATTTCCGAATATCACTCCAAACTCAAAAAATCGGATAAAATAGCAAAAAACGCTTGAAAAATGTTGTATAAAGCCGTATAATGTAGGTGTATGAGTGTATATTTGGGCTCAACAATATATTGAAAGGAGAAGTACATATGATTTATTCAAAAGAAGTAGAAAATATGTGCACAGTTGCAAAAG
>CAMKNF010000199.1 GCA_946414115.1 uncultured Ruminococcus sp.
CGAACAAACTGACTTTTCCACTCGATTTGCCCGCCGAGGCACTCGGCTAAATTATCGTTTAACTTACAAAAAGGGATAACCTAATAAATCAATTCCGCATTGGAAACGAGGTGTTCTATATTAATCCGGCATTAATCACAACTCTAATTATTGTTGCAATTTCTGTTACTGCCATTGCTGTGGGTGTTGTTGTAATCAAGAATAAGCTGCGTGACGTTTCACGCTCGCTTTTCGGTACAAATAGTTTTATCGATGGCATCAACAAGCAAAAAGAGGAAATGAGTGAAAATCCACGTTCGCTCCACGCAATGACCTCGGTTTATCTTCCTCAGATTATGCGTGATTTTCCGCAGTTTGACTACGAGCTTTACAAGAATAAAACAAAGTCGCTTCTGCGCAGTTACTTTACAGCCGTTCAGACGAAAAAAGCTTCTGCTCTCTCCGAGGAATGCTCGCTCACGCTCAAAAACTACGTTCAGGGAATTATCGAGGATTTGAACTCCCGAAACGTAAAGCAGATTTTTCGTGAGGTCGTAATTCACGACGTTCAGATTGCACGATACATAAAGACAGGCGCAACGGTTACGATTCTGTTTGAAGTTTCAACAGGACTTTATTCCTACATCGAGGACGAAAACGGCTCGGTTGTTTTCGGTGACAAAAGCTTAAAACAGCAGTCCGTTTACGAAGTCGGTCTTGTCTACGTTCAGGACGCCGAAAAGTTCGGTGCGGCTGAATCTCTCGGCTTAAACTGTCCCAACTGCGGTGCACCGATTACAAACCTCGGAAGTAAGTTCTGCGAATACTGCGGAACGTCAATTGTCGAATCAAACGAAAGAGCGTGGAAGTTCGATTCCGTCCGTGAGCAGACAACGTCAAAAAGGCAGTATTAATATGAAAACCGAAAATAAATTCAACCTCGGACTTGTAAGCAAATTCCGAAACGAGCTGTTCGGACTTTCCATCATTTCTATAATGATTTTCCACTTTTTCCTGCGCATACGAGAGCACGGCTCGGGCACGCTTTATTCCGTCGCCTTTGCTTATGACAACATAATAAGCTCGGTCGGTGTGGAGTGCTTTCTGTTTTTGTCGGGCGTGGGACTTTACTTTTCAATGTCCAAAAACGGCAATATTCTCAATTTTTACCGAAAAAGAATGTCAAGGGTGCTGATTCCCTATGCTTTGTGGGGCGCAGTTTTCTGGATTGCACTTGACTTGCTTGCAAAGGGAGAAAACATAGGCGAATTTCTGTATGATTTCAGTTTTCTGTCGTTCTGGCTCGAGGGCGACTCGGTGCTCTGGTACATAGCGTTTATTGTGATAGTCTACCTTGCGTTTCCTCTTGTTTTTAAAATGTTCAGCGGAAAATATGCAACCGTTTTTCTCGTTCTGTCAATTGGTTTCAGCATAGGCTTGTCGCTCGTATTAAGGCGGTTTTTCCCTGTTGTCTACGACAACATTGAGATAGCCGTAAACAGACTTCCGATTTTCCTTTTCGGCGCATATTCGGGCAGGCGGATTTACAAAAACGACAGCTTTAAAATAGGCGATTTACTTCTCGTTTTGCTCGGCATAGCCGTACATATTTTCGGAATTTTGCAGAGATACGGCGTTATCGGAATCAAAATTTCATTTTCACGCTATGAATTTGCACTTTTTTCAATTTCGCTCATATATATTTGTGTGTGGCTTTTGTCAAAGGTGAATTTAAAGCGGTTAAAATCGTTTTTAAGAGGTGCGGGTGCGCTTTCCCTTGAGCTTTATATGACTCACGTCACGATTGATAATCTTTTGCGATTTTGCAAAATCCCCACCTATTCGCCGTATTACTACGCAATTATCATAATTCTTTCAATTATTTTCAGTATTTTCTTGCATTTTTCTTTAAAAAATATTATTATAAAGACACATAGTACACACGATTGATTAAAAAGAAACACTTTTTATCATTTACTTATAAAATTAATAAAAAAGGAGAATCACTATGGGTATTATCAGAGCAGTCACAGGCGCAATCGGCGGAGCACTCGCAGATTCCTGGCAGGAGGTTATCGAGCCGTCGCCAATGGGCGAAAACACCTGCCTTGTTCCCGGTCAGCTTGTAACACAGAACGGCAGAAGCCAGAACAAAAAGGGCAGTGAAAACATAGTTTCCAACGGCTCAATCATTCACGTTTATGACAATCAGTTTATGATGCTCATCGACGGCGGAAAGGTTGTTGACTTCACCGCAGAGCCGGGCTACTTCAAGGTAGACAACAGCTCAATGCCCTCGCTTTTTGCAGGACAGTTCGGCGACACTCTTAAAGAAACCTTTAACCGTGTAAAGTTCGGCGGTATTCCCTCACAGTCGCAGAGAGTTTTCTACCTCAATATGCAGGAGATGAAGAACATCAAGTTCGGCACTCCCAACGCTATCAACTACTTTGACAATTTCTACAACTCGGAGCTTTTTATCCGTGCACACGGTACATACTCGGTACGCATCAGCGAGCCTTTCAAGTTCTATCAGGAGGTTATCCCGAGAGCCGCTATCACAGAGAACAGAGCCGTTGATTTTCAGGAGCTTAACCAGCAGTACAGCGACGAGTTTATCGAGGCACTTGCTTCTGCAATCAACCAGTATTCGGCTGACGGCAACCGCATAAGCTATATCACATCAAAGAGCCGTGAGCTTGGCAAGTATATGTCGCAGACACTTGACGAGGAGTGGAATCAGCTTCGTGGTATGGAGGTTGTTTCCGTAGGTATCAAGGTTTCCTACGACGACGAAAGTAAGGACCTTATCAATATGCGCAACAAGGGCGCAATGCTCTCCGACGCCGCTGTTCAGCAGGGCTACGTTGCAGGCAACATTTCCGAAGGTCTTAAGGACGCCGGCTCCAACGCTAACGGAGCAATGGCAGGCTTTATGGGAATGGGAATGGGTATGAGCGCAGGCGGAAATATCCTCGGCGGCTATCAGCAGAATCCAAATTACCGCCCCACACCGAATCCACAGCAGTATGGTCAGCAGAACGCACCGCAACAGCAGATCGGAAGAGCGTCGTGTAGGGAAAGAGTGTAGATCTCGGTGGT
>CAMKNF010000200.1 GCA_946414115.1 uncultured Ruminococcus sp.
CACCGAGATCTACACTCTTTCCCTACACGACGCTCTTCCGATCTTATCCTGAAAATCGGAATTTGCTCCGCTCTGATAAGAAGCAGGCTGCTGTGCAGGTGCTTCCTGCTGATATGACTGGTTGCCGTAGGACTGATTACCGTAGCTCTGATTTCCATAGCTCTGGTTTGTTCCGTACGACTGGTTGTATCCGCCTGAATTGTCACGGCGTTCGCCTGTGAAAGATACATTATCAGCGACAACTTCGACAACATAACGGTTAGTACCGTCCTTCGCCTGGTAGGTGCGGCTTTGCAACTGACCGTCAATTGCAATCATTGAACCCTTGCCGAAATAACGGCAAACAAATTCAGCCTGATTTCTCCAACATACAATATCAAAGAAATCTGCCTTGCGTTCCTCGCCCTGCTTGACATAATTTCTGTCAACTGCAATTCTGAAGCTGGTAACGCTGACACCCGACGGTGTTGTCTTTAATTCAGGAGCAGAAACAAGTCTGCCCATTAAAATAACTCTGTTTAACATTTTGTGTTCCTTTCGTAATTCGGGACAAGCCCTACAATGTGATTATTCGTCTTCCTTTTTGATGATGAGTGAACGCATTACGCCGTCTGTGATTTTGTAGATACGGTCAAGCTCTGCAGGGAACTCGGCTGTGCTTTCAAAATCGAAAAGTACGTAATAACCTTCACTTTCCTTGTTGATGAGGTAAGCAAGCTTTCTCTTGCCCCATTCGTCAACATTCTTTAAAGTGGCATGCTTTTCAATGAGAGCCTTGAACTTTTCAACGATAGCCTGAATGCCTTCTTCGCCCTTTTTCATTGAAATAATCATTACGGTTTCGTAATTTGCTGTAACTGCCATTCTATTGCACCTCCTTCTGGACATTATGGCGGCTTTTGCCGCAAGGATTTGTTGCACAAAGCAACAGTTTTATTATACCATAAAATGCAGGCTTGTCAACAATTTTTTCTTTTATGCTAAAAATTTTCCTGCGAAATATATTCGAAAAACTTATTTTTAAATTCCTTGTATTTTCTCTGCGAAATTTTTATATTAACCGTTTCATTATTATTCTTTTTCAGAACTATATTATCCTTTTCAAGCCTTTCGATGTTCTGAAGGCTGACTATGTAGCTGTAGTGCGGCTGTGCAAAACAGTTCTTCGGTAAAATTTCTTTCCACTGAGCAAGAGACCTGTCGCTTATTACTTCATCACTTTTAGTGACTACAAGCGTTTTCCTCTTATGAATAGTAATGTAGAGAATATCACGCATATAGATACGCTGTGCCGTTGAGCCGTCGGTAAGCAACATTCTTGTGTTTTCGTTGTAGAACCTTATTGCAGAGTCAAGACCGCTGAAAACTCTTTCTCTGTCAAGCGGTTTCGGAAGAAATCTGAACACACGCAAATCCATTGCGCTGTCAAGATAGCCCTGATGCGAGGTTATGATGAAAACTATTGTATTAGGATTAATATCTAAAAGGTGCTTTGCGATTTCGAGTCCGCTGTGCTTTGGCATTTCAACATCAAGAAATGCCATGTCAAAAGACGCTTTTTCGGCAATAACTTTTACACTGTCGGTTTCTGCAACCATTTCAGGACTTATATTTCTCTCGCCAAAATATTCGGAAACTATTTTTTTGATTGATTCAACTGCAAAAATTTCATCATCACAAATTAAAACACGCAATAATAACACCCTTAAAACACACAAAATAATCTAAATACTTTTTCTGACCGCAGTAATAAACCCGGCAACCTTTTCCCTGCTTTTGCCGGTCTTTGTTTCGTTTTCAACTCCCGAGCTTACGTCAACTATGTCGGGATTTATAATTTTAATCGCATCTGAAACATTACTGCAATCAAGTCCGCCTGCAAGTAAAAAAAGCTTGTTATCGTGAGGTATATTTTTGAGAATATCCCAGTCAAACGTCTTTCCGCTTCCCGGTGAAGCAGCGTCAAAAACATAGCCGCAGACATTTTTATTTTCGGCATAAGCTTTAACTTTGTCAATGTCGCTGACATTGAACGCCTTAAAAACAGGAATCGGAGAACTATCAATAACGGAGCTTTCAACCTCTCCGTGCATCTGAATAAAATCAAAGCCGCATTTTCCTATTTCACTGACCTGCTCTGCTGTCGGGCAAACGGTAACGGCAACGGTTTTTATTCTTTTGTCGAGTAAAGGCAGTAAGCTGTAAGCAGTCTGTGTGGAAATATTGCGTCTGCTCTTTGGAAAGTACATCACAAAACCTGCGTATTCTGGCAGAAATTCATTAAGAATTTCAACGTCCTCACGACAGGTTATTCCGCAGATTTTTATTTTAGTCATATTATCACCACAAATTGACTTTAACAGAATAATTATAACATAATATTTTGCTCTGTTCAAGGAAACATCTCAATATATTATCAATTTTATAAAGTCATAATATTTCTGCTATATAAATTTATTTAGTTCTGCGTTATATTCATAGCCGATTGAGGAAAGCTTTGATTTTATTTCGTTTTCATCAACGGAGAGCGACTTTGAAAGCTCGTCCAGTGAAGGGTAATTATCACGAAGCTGTGTGTTTATGTAGGATAAAAGTATTGCAGGGTCGGTTGGGATTGGCATAGTTATACTTCCTTTCAAAATTTACATACAATAAGTATAGTGCGTAATGTGAGAAAAGTCAAAATATTTTGCAGTTGTACGAAAAAGAAAATATGGTATAATATGATAAACGGAGGTATGTATTATGATAATTTTAGCTTCGGCTTCTCCACGCAGACAAGAGCTTTTGTCGCTAATCTGCGAGGATTTTTCGGTAGAGCCTGCCGATATTGACGAAACGATTGAAAAGGAAATTGAGCTTGAAAAAAAACCTGAATATCTCGCCGTTAAAAAGGCAAAGCATATTCAGGGCAACAATCATTATGATGATATTGTAATCGGCTGTGATACAGGCGTGTTTCTTGACGGAATAATGCTTGGAAAGCCGAGTTCAGAAGATGATGCATACAAAATGTTGCGAAGTCTGTCGGGCAGAAAGCACAAGG
>CAMKNF010000201.1 GCA_946414115.1 uncultured Ruminococcus sp.
TCAAACTTTAAAACCTTTTCTTCAATATATGCGCCCTTTTTGTTCACCTCGTCAAGAAAGCCGTCAGCTGTTATCGTATCAAGCACGTAATTTGCGCCTGCGCACACAACGGGATTTGCGCCGAAGGTTGTGCCGTGAGTTGAGGGCGACATAACGTCCTTTAGCTTTTCGCCGCACATACAAAGACCAATCGGAAGTCCTCCGCCGAGTCCCTTTGCAACGGTCACAAGGTCGGGCAGGATTTCGTAATTTTCAAAGGCGAACAACTTGCCTGTTCTGCCGATTCCCGTCTGAACCTCGTCAACGATTACGAGAATGTCGTTTTCATTGCAGAATTTTACGAGCGACTGAACATAGTCCTTATCGAGGATATTCACGCCGCCCTCGCCCTGAATAAGCTCAAGCATAACTGCACAGGTGTTCTTATTTACGGCGTTCTTAAGGGCGTTCATATCGTCTGCTTCAACGTACGAAAAGCCCTCGGTGAACGGAAAAAAGTAGTTGTGAAAAACGTCCTGTCCTGTTGCGGAAAGTGTAGTCACCGTTCTGCCGTGAAAGGAATTTTTCAGCGTGATAATTTCGTTTCTACCCTCGCCGTACTTGTCAAAGCTGTATTTGCGAGCAATTTTGATTGCGCACTCGTTAGCCTCTGCACCGCTGTTGCCGAAGCAAACCTTTGAAAGTCCCGTAAGGTTGCAGAGCTTTTCGGCAAGGTTGCTTGATTGCTCGCTGTAAAAGTAGTTTGACATATGCTGAATTGTTCCGGCCTGTTTTGTTACAGCCTCAACCCAGCCGTCGTTGCAGTAGCCAAGGCTGTTTACGCCGATACCCGAGGAAACGTCAATGTATTTTTTGCCGTTTTCGTCATAGGCTACTGCGCCCTTGCCGCTTTTAAGGGCAACGTCATACCTGCCGTAGGTATGCATTATATATTTTAAATCTTTTTCCTTTGTATTCAAAAGTATCATTCCTTTAGGTAAACTTCATAAATTCACAAAAATTTTATATTCACTGCGGACACGGCACGCCGTGTCGCTACGAAAGGGCGTAATGAAATATCATTCCCCTATTTTATCATTGTCAAACGAGTAGACAAACACGTCCTCACGCTTATTAAAACCAAAATCACGCCAGAAGCTCTGACCTGTTTCGTTGTTCTGATAGCAGAAAATATGCGTTTTGTCGATTCCCACTGACCTTATCATTTCAATAGCCTTCTCGGCAAGGGAATGTCCGATTCTTTTGCGCCTGTACTCGGGCAATACCGCCATATGGTGTATGAATCCACGTCTGCCGTCGTGACCTGCAAGCACCGTTCCGACGATTTTTCCGTCAATTACAGCTACCTGACTCATACCCTTGTTGTGACTGAGATAACGCTCCATCTGACCTCGTTCATCAGCCTTTGACAGCGCACGCTTTGAGGTGGTCTGCCACATTGCGTAGACCTCGTCATAATCTTCAATTGTCATTTCTCGAATAACCATTTTTACCCCATAAAAATTATTTTGTTAATTAATAAAACATTGTTCCGATACCTTCGTCGCTAAACAGCTCGAGCAGGATTGAATGTTCAAGTCTGCCGTCAATGATATGCGCACGGTTCACGCCGTTTCTGACAGCCTCAACACAGCAGTCGATTTTCGGAATCATTCCGCCCTTTATGATGCCGTCACGCTTGAGCATAGGAACCTCGCTGACGTTTACAACGGAAATCAGCGACTCGTCATCGTTTACGTCACGCAGAAGTCCTCTTATATCGGTCATTAAAATAAGCTTTTTCGCCCCGAGCTTTGCGGCAATCTGTGCCGCTGCAAGGTCAGCGTTTATGTTATAAACATTGCCGTCGTAGCCGCCCGCAACAGTAGCGACAATCGGAATGTAGCCGTTCTGCATAGCGTTATTGAGCGGTGCAGGATTAACCTCCTTGATTTCGCCGACGTAACCGAGGTCAACGCTTGAAACGAGCTTTTCAGCCATAAGCAGTCTGCCGTCAAGTCCGCAAAAGCCGAGAGCCTTGCCGCCGTGACTTTCGAGGAGCTGAACAAGGCTCTTGTTCACCTTGCCTGCAAGCACCATCTGAACAATGTCGATTGTTTCCTTGTCGGTAACACGCATACCGTTTTCAAAGCGGCTCTCCTTTCCTACTGCATCAAGCATTGCGTTGATTTCGGGGCCGCCGCCGTGAACAAGTACTACGTTGATTCCGACAAGCTGCATAAGCACCAAATCGCTCATTACTGCTGACTTTAAGTCCTCGTTGATCATAGCGTTACCGCCGTATTTTACAACGATAGTTTCGCCTGTGTATTTTTTGATGTACGGCATTGCCTGTATTAAGACCTTTGCTCTTTTTGAGGTATCCATTATTTGACCATTCCTTTTCAGTCCGTTATATAAATCTACGCTTTTTGTTTACTGAGGACACGGCACGCCGTGTCCCTACGGCAATGCTGTAACGCTCGTCCTCAGATTATGTACGATAATCTCCGTTAATCTTCACGTAATCGTATGTGAGGTCACAGCCGTAGGCTTCGGCTTTTCCGTCACCGTCGTTCAGTGACACAAGAATGTTGATTTCCTTTTCAAGCAGGATTGCCTTTGCCTTTTCCTCGGAAAATTCAACTCCTGCGCCGTCCTTGCAGACAAGGATTTCACCCTTTTCCGACTTGAACGAAACGTCAACCTTATTAACATCAACGTCAGCTCCGCTGTAGCCGATTGCGCAGAGCACTCTGCCCCAGTTTGCGTCAGCGCCGAACATAGCCGCTTTTAAAAGGCTTGAACAGATTATGCTCTTTGAAACGGTAACTGCGTCTTTTTTTGTTTTTGCGCCGTCAACAGTGCAGACAAGCAGCTTTGTTGCGCCCTCGCCGTCACCTGCAAGCTGTTTTGCAAGCGACTTGAAAGCCTCTGTAAGACCTGCAACAAAGATTTTATAATCCTCGTTCTTCTCGGTTATCGGCTCGTTGCCTGCAAGTCCCGATGCCATAAAGATCGGAAGAGCGTCGTGTAGGGAAAGAGTGTAGATCTCGGTGGTC
>CAMKNF010000202.1 GCA_946414115.1 uncultured Ruminococcus sp.
CGAATCCGCAGTCCTTTACGAGGTCGGAAATGTCCTGAATTTTCATATCAAAGCGGATATCGGGCTTGTCGGAGCCGTAGCTCTCAACAGCCTCTTTATAGGTCATTCTCTCAAACGGAGTTTTCAAATCCTCGCCGAGAACGTCCTTGAAAATTCTCTTGAAAAGTCCCTCGTTTATTTCGAGAATGTCCTCAACATCAACGAACGAAAGCTCCATATCAATCTGAGTAAATTCGGGCTGACGGTCGGCACGCAAGTCCTCGTCACGGAAACAGCGTGCAAGCTGAATGTAGCGGTCAAATCCCGACACCATAAGGAGCTGTTTGTAAATCTGCGGTGACTGGGGAAGAGCATAGAACTTGCCGTTGTGGATTCTTGACGGAACAAGGTAATCTCTTGCGCCCTCGGGAGTTGACTTAATCATCATCGGAGTTTCAATCTCGATAAAGCCGTTCTCTGCAAAGTAGTCACGAGCAGTTTTTGCAAGCTTGCTTCTTAACATAATGTTGTTCTGAAGCGGACGGCGGCGCAAATCGAGGTAGCGGTATTTTAAGCGAAGCTCCTCGTTTGTGTTTGTATCGTCAACAATTTCAAAGGGTGGAGTCTGCGCCTTTGAAAGCACACGCAAATCGTTTACGAGAATTTCAATTTCGCCTGTGGGGATTTCCGTATTCTTGGAGCTTCTCTCGCATACAACGCCCTTTGCGGCGAGAACAAACTCACTGCGGCAGGAAAATGCCTTGTCGAAAATCTCCTTGTCTGTCGTATCGTTAAAGGCAAGCTGTACAACGCCTGTGCGGTCACGCAGGTCAATGAAAATCAGCTGTCCGAGGTCACGGCAACGCTGTACCCAACCGCAGACGGTTACTTCCTTTCCCTCATCGGAGAGCCTTAAATCTCCGCAGTAATTTGTACGCTTTAACCCTGTCATAAATTCTGCCATTTTATATTACTCCTTATCTTGGTTTAATATTTATTCATCTTTATTTAAGCCTAACGCAATAACCGAGCTGTCCTCATCTGTGGTTTCCATTATGATGAAATCCTCTAAAAAGTTTTCGTCAAGTCTTACTTCTGTCTGTTTGCCTGTGTTCATATTCTTGACAACAGCCTTTTTCTGTTCAAGCTCGTTGTCGCCGAGCACCATTGAATATTTTGCTCCGATTTTGTCGGCGTACTTCATCTGCGCACGAAGTCCTCTGCCGACAACGTCGGTTTCAACCGTAAATGAGCTTTCACGCAGTGCCATTGCAAGCTCAAACGCCTTTTCTTTTGCGCTTTCACCCATTGTCGCAATATAGAGCGTGCACTCGCTGAAATCGGGGATTGTGATTCCCTGCTTATCCATTACCATAAGCAGTCTTTCAAGTCCCATTGCAAAGCCGAGTGAGGGCAGGTGCTTTCCGCCAAGCTCCTCAATCAGTCCGTCGTAACGGCCGCCGCCGCATACTGTTCCCTGTGCGCCGATGCAGTCGGTAACAAACTCGAAAACGGTTTTGGTGTAGTAGTCAAGTCCGCGAACTATTGTCGGGTTTACGGTGTATTTTACGCCTGCCGAATCGAGGTATTTCTGAACGGATTTAAAATGCTCCTCGCACTCCTCGCAGAGGTAATCGGTAATCTTCGGCGCACCCTCGGCAATCTTAGAGCAAATCGGGGATTTGCAGTCGAGGATTCTCATCGGGTTTTTCTCAAGACGTGAAAGGCAGGTGTCGCAAAGCTCGTCCTTGTAGCTTTCAAAATATTCTTTGAGCGCCTTGTGGTATTCTGCACGGCACTTAGGACAACCGATAGAGTTGATTTCAAGGCGGAGCTGTTCAATATGCAAGCGGTCAAAAATCGACTGCGCCGCACAAATAAGCTCTGCGTCGGCAACAGGCGACTGAGTTCCGTACACCTCAAGACCGAACTGGTGGAACTCACGCAGTCTTCCTGCCTGCGGCTTTTCGTAGCGGTAGCAGGAAACGAAGTAGCTTGCCTTAATCGGCAGACCCTCGTTTTCAAGAGCGTGTTCAAGCACTGCTCTTGCCGCACCTGCCGTACCCTCGGGACGGAGCGTTACGCTTTCGCCGCCCTTTGTTTCAAAGGTGTACATCTCCTTCTGCACAACGTCGGTTGTCTGACCTACGCCCCTTGCAAAAAGCTCAGTATGCTCAAAAACAGGCGTGCGGATTTCCTTGAATCCGAATTTGCCCGATTCCTCACGCATTATGTTTTCAATAAACTGCCAGCGGTAGCTTTCCTTTGGCAGAACGTCCTCTGTACCCTTGATTTTCTTTGTTATTAGCGCCATATATTTTTCCTCCAACGGTTGATTTTCAAATTTTGTTTATATTCTTTTTTATTTTACCATAAAACCCTTATAAACGCAATAATCGGGCGACACAACGCCGCCCGATTTTTAAGCTTTTCGGAAAATTTTATTTTAAAATGTTTCTCCAGTCAAGGTCGCCACGCTCAAGACCGTGAATAAGCACCTCGGCTGTTGCAATATTTGTTGCAACGGGAATGTTGTGCATATCGCAAAGGCGAAGCATATTCATATCGTTAGGCTCGTTCGGCTTGGGGCTTAACGGGTCACGGAAGAACAGAAGCATGTCAACCTCGTTACACGCAATTCGAGCCGCAATCTGCTGACTGCCGCCCTGAGAGCCTGCAAGAAACTTCTGAATTGTAAGACCTGTAGCCTCGCTTACCATTTTACCCGTAGTGCCCGTAGCACAAAGATTGTTGCGGCTTAAAACACCGCAGTAAGCAATACAGAACTGTACCATAAGTTCTTTCTTTTCATCGTGAGCAATAAGGGCAATATTCATAACCAACATCCTCCAAACTATATTTCAAAAATCTAAACTAAAATTTAATGTACAATCAACGGTTGTTCTGCACCTGATTCATATAGTGTAGGGAACAGTCTTGACTGTTCCGCTCCTTTATGAAGTCGGCTGTAATTTTGCGGAACGGTCAAGACCGTTCCCTACATTGTTTATTAACAACCGCATTAAATTACAGATTAAAAAGC
>CAMKNF010000203.1 GCA_946414115.1 uncultured Ruminococcus sp.
CCACCGAGATCTACACTCTTTCCCTACACGACGCTCTTCCGATCTAGTAAAAAATCACTGACAAATCTCTACTTTATGTGGGAAATGGCAAATACAACTTATATAATTTCTCCCGAGGATAACTTTGCCGCATCAAACGAGGCTCGTCCTTGGAGAAACAGTATTCCTATGTATCTTGCACTTTCTATTGACCCTTCAAAGCAGGCAACAGGTAAGGCTGTAGGAACAAATAAAGACGGCTCCACATATACAAATCCCTTTGTATGGGGCTGTGTCGGCGGCGTAGCAAAGGACGGCGGTACAAGCTTTACAACTCACGTTGACACACTTATCGCTATGGACTCCAATAACTCAAACGGCGGTGCGTCAATATTTAAAGCTGATACTCTTGATTCTGACGGAACATATATGTTCAATTACGATTCAAGAGTTCCGATTGGCGTAAGGTCGTTCCAGGCACAGGATAATCAGAACGGATTTAAAATTAAGTATGCTAATGGTACTGCAAGCGATACCCTTTACGGTATCAACAGCCCTAAAGGCTCACGTGTTCTCGGCGACAACACAGATATGAATTCAAATTGGGCAGATTTCTTTGACCTCGGATATAAAGACAGTTACGGATTTATTTATGAGGTCGCAATTCCGTTTACAACTCTCGGAATTGATAAAGATTATATTGAAACAAACGGTATCGGCGCAATGCAGATTCTCACATACGGCACATCGGGTATGGATACACTTCCTCATGACCCGTCAATGCTTGATTGCGCAGACGTTGAATACAGCTACGATCCGTCAACTTCACACGAGAAAGAAGATATTGATAACATCACAGTTCCTCTTGCAAGAGTAGGTGCACTGTTGGATGATACAGTTATCAACTACGCTCCGCTTGAAGTAAACTTCGGCGCTGATCTCAATTCAGGTCAGTCAGCAGGTACAGCAATCAACCTTAAGGCAGAGGCTTACAATTCAACAGGCGATGTTGAATATGAATTTTCAATCAACGGAAAATCTGTTCAGAAGTCATCATCAGCTTCTTATCTCTGGACTCCGTCAGAAACAGGAACATATCAGCTTTCTGTAACTGCTACAGATTCAGACGGAAAGAGCGTGACTGAAAGCGTAAGCTATGTAATAGGAGCTGTTCAGGAAACTCACGAACTCGGTGACGTAAACCTTGACGGTTTTGTTAATATTAAAGACGCTTCTGAAATTCAGAAGTACGGCGTTGAGATTGTTTCATTAAATGAGTTACAGTTAAGCCTTGCTGATTTTAACAAAGACGGTTCGGTTACCGTTTCTGACGCTACTGAAATACAGCGTTTTGCAGTTTCATAATTTATCTTAAAATTATATAAAAATTAAAAACAGCTGTCGGATAACAAGCTTATGCAATAGTTATCCGACAGCTATTTTATGTTAGAAATTTTATATTTTAATTCTGCTCTGACTTCCTCTGCGAACGCTTGCCGTATCCATATCGTCAAAATTGTGATTCCTTACACTTTGTACAAGACCAAGACAAATAAGTGTGCTCAAAGCAGAAGAACCGCCGGAGCTGAACAACGGCAAAGTAATTCCGACAACAGGGAAGAAACCAAGCGTCATTCCGATGTTAATTATGCTTTGAGCGCAAATCGTTGCAAATACGCCCGAGCAAATATATCTGCCCTGCAAATCATTAGAAGTTTTAGCATTTAAAACTACTTTAATTATTATTCCGAAAAGTATTACAAGCAACATCATACAGCCGATAAAGCCAAGCTCTTCACCTGCAACGGTAAAGATAAAGTCATTTTCCTGTTCGGGTACAATTCCGTATTCAACCCTTGAGCCGTTATAAAGACCACTGCCTGTAAGTTCACCGCTTGCAATTGATACCTTACCTTGATACTGTTGCCAGCCGTAGTTTGTCATTGCGTTTCCGTCAATGTCGAACAAGGCTATAATTCTGTTTCGATGCTCGTCATTCATAAAGAAGTTCCAGATAAGCGGTATTCCAATCAGAAGCAGACCGCCGAGTATTGCAAAATACCGGAGCTGTACACCTGCGGTAAAGCACATAATAAGAAAAATGAATCCGAAAATCAAAACTGTTCCGTCATCGCCCTGAATATGGATAACAGCCATAGGTAATGCGGCGTGCAGAACCAGTGTAAGAACACCGAGTGGATTTTCAATAAGTCCTTTTTCTTTCAGGTAAGAAAGGTGCTTTGTAAACGTAATGATAAAGCATATTTTTATGAACTCCGATGGTTGAATTGTAAAACCACCCGGAAGCTCAATCCAAGCCGTGTCGTCGGTTCCTGCTACCTGTATTCCGAATAAAAATACAAGTGATGCAAGAACAGCGGCAATTATCGCCGAAAAGTACCATTTTCGCACTAAATACCTATAATCGGCAATTGAAATCACAACTGCAGATATAATTCCTGCAATCACTGCCGCAAGCTGTGTTCGGAGATAATTGTAATCACCCGAACGTTGCATACTTGAAATTAATAAAAGACTGTAAATTACAGCGGAAAATGTGAGTAACCAGAGAACAAAATCCGTTCTTTTTAGGTAATCACCAACCGAATTTGCAAATTTATTCAAACAAAACGCCTCTATAAAATTTATTATTTATTAATGATTATAAATATTATATTAAATTATAATGTCAATATCAAGTATATTTTCAAATTGGAATAATAAATCAGCGCTCTTTGATATAATATAATTATTAATGTGTGGAGGTGCACTCAAAATGTTATCGGATATTGAAATAGCTCAGCAGGCTAAACTCCTGCCAATCAAAGAAGTAGCCGCAAAAATCGGAATTTCGGAAGACGAACTCGAATTTTACGGAAAATACAAAGCAAAGCTTTCCGACGAGCTTGCAAACAGGGTACAGAATAATCCTGACGGCAAACTTGTCCTTGTAACCGCAATCAACCCTACCCCTGCCGGAGAGGGTAAAAAGATCGGAAGAGCGTCGTGTAGGGAAAGAGTGTAGATCTCGGTGGT
>CAMKNF010000204.1 GCA_946414115.1 uncultured Ruminococcus sp.
TATAGGTTAGATGTAGTCCTGCGGAACAGTCAAGACTGTTCCCTACACTTTAAAAATAAACGTTATCAATATATCAAAATTTGTTCAGCAGACAAACCTTTCCGAACAACACGCAACATTACAAATTCGGAGCGTAGCGACCATTAATTACGCATTCCGAATTACGCATTCCGAATTGAACTAAATTATCGTTTTTCTCATTAAATAAACCAAAATTAAAAGCTTAATTAAAGTGATAATCAGAATAACTAAAAATAAGCATAACTAAATAAATATTTAACATTGGAGGTATCCTTATGCAAATCACAACTAATATCAGTAATCACAATCTTATAATTTCATTAAGCGGCAGACTTGATACTATTACCTCACCGCAGTTAGAGGAGGAGATTAACCGCAATTCTTTTGATGAAATTGAAACGGTTACTCTTAATATGAGAGCACTTGAGTATATCTCAAGTGCAGGTCTTCGTGTGGTTCTTAAGCTGCATAAGAAAATGACTGCACAGGGCGGACAGCTTAAGCTGATTAATGTAAATGATATGATTATGGAAATATTCACTATGACAGGAATGGACAGTTTTCTTGAGATAGATAAAGCATAATATTTTTAAAGAGAGTGATGTTATGAGCGAAACAGCGTTAAAACGTAATTCTGTCACAATAAACAGGAAGTATTCGGAATATTTTTTGCCTACCGTTCTTACGGCTATGGCTACAAATATTGCAATGATAGTCGATTCAATAATAGCCGGCAATATTCTCGGTAAGAATGCTCTGGCTGCAATAAACCTGTTATCTCCTGTTGCTCAGCTCTATTTTTCGCTGACAATTTTGTTCGGACTCGGCGCTTCAAGCGTTATAGCCGTTGCAAAGGGCAAGAATGACAGAACGCTTGTAAACCGCATTTTTACGACAACATTTATTGCAGTTGTGTTATTATGCGTCGTGCTTATGGCAATACAGCTGCCGCTTGCAGGCGGAATATGCTCCTTGCTGACAAAGGATAAGGTTCTTAATCCTCTTCTATATCAGTATTACATACCGTATATACTGGGAACGCCTCTTAATCTGATTCTGCTGTGTTCAACTTATTTTATCAGAACGGACAACAGACCGAGATTTGCTTCAAATATAATTATTGTGGCAAATGTAATAAATCTGATTATGGATTATGTATATATGGGCGTTTTGGGTATGGGTATTGCAGGCTCGTCAATAGCAACTGTTACCGGCTATGCTGTAGGCTTTATTATGATGATTACGCATTTCGTTTCCAAAAAGAGCACGCTGCATTTTGACTTTTCAATTCTGAAAGCTCCGAAAAAGCTTTTTGAGATATTTTCCGAGCTGATTACAGTCGGCTTATCCGGTGCGTTGGGAACGCTTCTTATAACGGTCAAAATGCTGTTCCTCAACTGGATTATTATGAGTACAGGCGGAAGGGATGCAATGGCTTCGTATTCAATATGCTCATCAAGTCAGATTTTTATGTCTATGTTCATAACAGGTGCATCGCAGACAATGATACCGATTATCGGCGTTTGTCTGGGAGAAAAGGATTTTGACGGAATACGGTATGCCTTCAGACGTGCATTCACAATTCTTGCCGTAGTAAGCGTCGTAACTATGCTGTTTATTCTGGTTGCGCCCGAGCCTGTAATAAGACTGTTCGGCATTACTGCTGAAAGCGATATTGCAAATGCAGTTCCTGCACTCAGGATAAACGCTCTGTCATTTCCTGCACTTGCTTTTTCTTTTCTGTTTCTGTATTACTATATGGCTACTCAGAGAAAGACATTATCAACAACTATTGCTGTTGTCAACGGCATTGTAATACTGATTCCTTCAGCCCTGATTCTTTCTGTATTTTTCGGAATAACAGGCGTGTGGATTTCTCTTGTTGTTGCTCAGGTCGGCACTTTGATTGTATTATATTTTATAACCCTTGTCATTAAAAGAAAATCAAAAGGTAAGTATGACAGCTTTTATCTTATTGAATCGAATGATAACAATGAGATTGTTTCCTTGTCTTTCAAAGGCTCAAAGGAAAATGCCTCCGGTGTTTCTTTATATTTAACATCGTTTCTTACAAGTCACAATATTGAAAAAAACGTCGCTAACAGGATAGCCGTAGCTGTAGAAGGAATTTCGGCAGATATTGCAGAGCGTACAGGTACGAAGAAAAAAGCAGATATTGATATTCGTATTATGATTGACGGTGGTGACGCAATAATTTCCATTCGTGATAACGGAGAGCCGTATGATATGGTTTCAAATGACAGTGAAGAAAAAACACTTTCGGAAATCGAAGTAGTAAAAGCTGTTTCAAAAAGTGTTGAATATTCAAGTGTACTGGGATTTAACAGATTGGTAATTAAAATTTAAGGTTATCCCCTTTAGATAAGCTAAACGATAATTTAACCGAGTGCCTCGGCGGGCAATTCGAGTGGAAAAGTTGGTTTGTTTGGAGAAAATTGCAGCCCGAATTTTAAGTTGATATGTAGGTGACGTTTCGGGTCGTCAAGGATGCCGTCCCCTACGGATATAGAGGAAACGTTTGTTTTTCAGCCGTAGGGACACGGCGTGCCGTGTCCGCAGTGGCAATTAAACTTTTCCGATTAAATTGTGTAGTGGTAGAGGAAAACAAACACTTCCGTAGTACTGTGTTAATTCTAAAAAATATCAATTTTGTTATAAAAATAACCACCCTTAAATGTAGGGAACGGTCTTGACCGTTCCGAGTCGGTTAAGAGTTGGCTTGTAAATCAGCGGAACGGTCAAGACCGTTCCCTACACTGATTAATATCAAAAGCTGATTTTTTATTTCATACAATATGTGTATTTTTAGTTTTAACGCTGTAGTAGGGGACGGCTTCCCAGACGTCCCATTCACAAAAATTGCGTTGCAATTTTTGTGAGATCGGAAGAGCGTCGTGTAGGGAAAGAGTGTAGATCTCGGTGG
>CAMKNF010000205.1 GCA_946414115.1 uncultured Ruminococcus sp.
GATTTTGCAACTAAAAAGGTTGGGTATTCGTTAAAAGAATTGCCCGACCTTTTTTTGATTTTTCTTCACTTCTAATTTTTTACCGAAAATCATATTATGCTTATATCGGGAAAATCTTTTCCTATATATTCCAGTGTTTTTCGGTGATGCGTATGAAAAAAACCTTGTGTGTGTTTATGGGCGTTCTGGTGATTGCGATTTCACTTATGACGCTTTTCGGCGGACGTGACATAACCGACAGTAACTACATAAAATATGTTGAATTCAACGTAACAAAGTCAGCTTTGCAGGCGGCTGTTGACCTTGATGTTTCGTCACAGGGCGAAAAGAATAAGCTTGATTTCATAACTCTGCTTGCATATCTCGGCGCAAAATACGGAGGAGATTTTTCAAAGTACAAATACTCCGATATGACCGACTTTGCGCAAAAGCTCTCGGACGGCGAAAGCGAGGAGAGCCTTACAAAGGATATGAAATACTATTCTTATTATAAAGAGGCATACGGAGCGGCACTGAACGGAATGGTCGGCGCTTATGAGGAGGAGCGTGAGGACGACAGCGGCAATAAGGTTATGGAGCAAAAGTACGGAATACGCTGGTTTTCGCCGATAGCAAAGACATTTCCGTATTCCTGCTACGATGACTTCGGCGCTGTGAGAACCTACGGGTACACACGTCCTCACCTCGGTCACGATATGATGGCGGCTGTCGGCACTCCCGTAATTGCGGTTGAATCGGGAAAGGTCGAGTGTATGGGCTGGAACCGCTACGGCGGCTGGAGAATCGGAATACGCTCAAATGACAGTAAAAGATACTGGTATTACGCTCACCTGCGGCAGAACAGACCGTTTGCCGAAAATTTAAAAGAGGGCGATACGGTTAAGGCTGGAGATGTAATCGGCTATGTCGGACGAACAGGCTACAGCGATACCGAAAACACAAACGGCATTACCGAAAGTCACCTGCACATAGGACTGGAGCTTGTTTTTAACGAGAAGCAAAAGGAAAGCGACAACGAAATCTGGATTGACGTAAGCGCAATAACAAGCCTGCTTGAAAAACACCAGAGCGCAGTTTTGCGAAACAGTGAAACAAAGGAATTTACAAGACAGTTTGAATATAATGAAAAGCAATAAAATCAAATAAATGTACAATAACTAAAAAAATATTGTGCTGATATTGACTTATTTTGCAAACAGGAATATAATTAACCCGAAATATGAAAATATTTCAATCTTATATTTATTGAGGAGACAGAATAATGAAAAAACTCGCATTATCCATCGTTGCAGTTCTTGTAGCGATAACAACCGTATTTGGTCTTACCGCTTGCGGAGAAACACCCGAACAGAAGCTTAAAAGCTACATTCAGACTGACGCTGTTAAGGAACAGATTGACTCAATGACATCTCAGTTTGAATCAATGCTTGATATTGACGTTAAGGCAGAGGGCGAAAAGCTTGTGTTTGATTTTACTTACAAAACTCAGATTGATGACGCTACTCTTCAAACAGTTAAGCCAAGCCTTGAAACTGCTTTCAGTTCTTTAGCTTCTACATTTGAAACTCTTGCAAATCAGATTAAAAAGGAAGTAGGACTTGCAGGAGCAACAGTTGTTATCAACATCAACAACGCTGACGGCAAAAGCATTGTAAACTTTGAGTACAAGGCAACAGAATAATTTTTGCAAACTCAAACGGCTGCCAAAAAAGGCGGCCGTTTTTTCTTGGAATGTTATTGACTATGAGGACTGTATAAGATAAAATAAATTATATATTTAGAAAAACATTTAATTTTTAGGGGGATACCCACTTGGTATTTTCAAGCCTTGTATTTTTGTTTGCGTATCTGCCGATAACGCTTTTGGCGTACTATCTTGTGCCGAGGCAGGGCAGGAATATTTTTCTGTTTATCATAAACCTTATTTTCTATGGATGGGGCGAGCCTATGCTCGTTCTGCTTATGGTGTTCAACATCTTCTTCAACTACATCGGCGGCTTTCTCGTTGATAAGTACCGACAGGATGAAAAGAAGAAAAAGCTGTTTCTGATTCTCACCTGCGTGCTTGACATCGGTATTCTTGCTGTGTTCAAGTACACGGGTATGATAACTGAAACGCTGAATATGCTGCCATTCCTGAATATTCCCGAGCTGCAAATCAGCCTGCCTATAGGCATCAGCTTCTATACTTTCCAGACAATGAGCTACGTAATCGACGTTTACCGTGACGACGCTCCCGTTTCAAAGAGCTTTATAAACTTCGGAACGTACGTTGCACTGTTTCCCCAGCTTATTGCAGGACCGATTGTGCGCTATAAGGACGTTGCCTATCAGCTCACTCACCGCAGAGAAACACTTGAACAGTTCACAAAGGGTGTCCTGCTCTTTATGGTGGGACTCGGCAAAAAGGTGCTGATTGCTAATCAGATGGGTACGCTGACTACCGCAATGTTTGCTACAACCGACGAAAACGGAGTTATAGGAACGTGGGTCGGCATTATTGCATACACGTTTCAGATTTACTTTGACTTTTCGGGTTACTCCGATATGGCTTGCGGCTTGGGCAATATGCTCGGCTTTGAGTTCCTCAAAAACTTCAACTACCCCTATATTGCAAAGTCAATTACCGACTTTTGGAGAAGATGGCACATCTCGCTGTCAACGTGGTTTAAGGAGTACGTTTACATTCCACTCGGCGGCAACCGAAAGGGCGTTAAGCGACAGATAATAAACCTTCTTGTAGTGTGGGGACTTACAGGACTGTGGCACGGTGCGTCGTATAACTTCCTGCTCTGGGGACTTTACTACGGCTTACTGCTGATTCTCGAAAAATTTGTTTTAAAGCGTTTCCTTGAAAAACTGCCTGCTGTTTTACAGCAAGATCGGAAGAGCACACGTCTGAACTCCAGTCACCATCAAGTAT
>CAMKNF010000206.1 GCA_946414115.1 uncultured Ruminococcus sp.
CGGAATGCGTAATTAATGGTCGCTACGCTCCGAATTTGTAATAGTGCGTGTTGTTCGGAAAGGTTTGTTTGCTTAACAAATTTTGATATATTGACAATGTTTAATTATAAAGTGTAGGGAACAGTCTTGACTGTTCCGCAGGACTACATCTAACCTATAGGTAATCGGAACGGTCAAGACCGTTCCCTACATTAATGAAAAATACAAAAAAATTCACATCTGCGGCAACGCCGCAGATAAATTAATTCGGGCATTAAACTTTTGAATTATCACAACCTATCCACTCGACCACAATTCCGCATTACGCATTCCGAATTCCGCATTAAATTATCGTTTAGCTTACCAAAAGGAATAACCTGAAAATTTTATTAATCCTATACTGTCATAGAAAAGAATTTAAAAACTGCTCCGTTGAAAATCTCATTATTCAGCAAGGCAGGATTTGAAAATACTGTTACAATATCGAAAATATTTACCGCAATAAATACAAAAAGCAATCCTTCGGCTAAACCGAAAATTCCCCCGAGAAGCTGATTTATCTGCTTTACTACGGGAATATTGAACACCTTTGAGATAAGCTTAACAAGCTTTTTGACAATAATTAAAATAATTATGAAAAGGACAATTATGAGTATAATTGCCAGAACAGAAGTCACAACGGGAGAAACAGCACTTTCAACAATCTGACTTACAGAGGTTGAAACATTCTTTGGCAGTAATATTTCACTCTGATATTCATTTAAGCTGATTCCGAAAATGCCTATGATGAACGAGAGTATTCCGTTTATCCACTGCGGTACGGCTTCAAGACAGTTGCTCAGTGCATAGTCAATTCCGTTTTGTTCGACCATCTGCTGAATATTATTAATTACCGTCTGTTTAAGAAATGAGTCATAGA
This sequence comes from uncultured Ruminococcus sp., assembly GCA_946414115.1. Classification (GTDB taxonomy): domain Bacteria; phylum Bacillota; class Clostridia; order Oscillospirales; family Acutalibacteraceae; genus Ruminococcoides. Next base: position 899 of record CAMKNF010000206.1, read on the forward strand.
TAAGCTGTGACAGGAAAGAAGAAAGATAATAAGCCGATATTGCCGTAACAACGAGTCCGGCAAGGTTAAGCAGGGTTTTTGCTAATCCTCGTTTTACGCCTATTGCTGTAAATAAAACTACCACAGCAACTATTATTATATCAATTATCATAGATTACTCCAAAAAATCAATTTGCCGTATCTTTTGTTGAGCTTTTTGACAAGTCAAAAAATCTCACCTGATTTACGCTTAAAACATAGGCTGTATTGTCAGAAGTCAGAATAAGCCTTTTTGAGCCTGTATCTGTGTTGCAGGAGTAAAGCAGGGTACCTTCGCTGTTAAAGCCATAAGCAGTGTTGCCGTCAAGAATTGCAACCGTGCCTTTATAAAGGGAAATCGACTCTGCGCCGTAATCGGTGTCAATAGAGCTTGTCTTTTCTCCGTTATCGTTGTAAATTTCAATCATACAGCTTCTTCCGTCACCGCTTTTTGAAAGTGCAAGTGCAAAAGAATTTGTATCGGGATTGAAACAGTAATTTGCAAGTGTTTTGTTGTCATATTTTATAGTAACGTAGTTTTCCTCTCCCCTTTTGATTATATAGGACGAGGACTGACCTACAAGCACTGCTCTGTTGTCGTTGAGATAATCGCAGTCAACTATTGTATCTCCGCTTATGCTGTATTGTGACACAGGCTCTTCCTTTGTAAAATCAAGCACATAGACGCCTGTTTTTAATGCGCCGTTGTCACTTGTAATTCCGCAGGCAACACAGCCGCTTCCGTCACTGTTGAGTGTAATTGAATTTATGTAATATTCGGAGAACGAATACTTGTAGATTCTGTTGTTATTGCTGTTGAAAACATAAAGAATTGAAAGGTAGCCGCTGCCCTCGGTAACAATGCCGTAGACTCCGTTTGAAGAGATGTCGGCGGTATAGATTGCGCCCTCGGCTTCGCCGGAGTAGAGCATACCGTCAAAATTCTGAATTTGGTAGCCTGTTGTACCTATACCATAGGTTAAAAATCTGTTGCCCGAGGACTTCATAACAGGCTTTGAATAACGGAGCTGAACATTTGCAATCTCGCTTCCTGTTGAGTTGAGCGTTACAAAAGATGTATCCGAAGCGTACGCAACGTGCCCTTGATTTACAGCAAAGTTACCCGATTTAACCTCGGCGCCTATAAGGTTTACGGGATAGCCGTTGCCTGCGTTTCCGAGTACGTCATACGTCCACCAGTTAGAGATATTGTCCCACGTGAGCTTGTCACGGTTAGCAAAAGCAAAAACAATAAGTCCTGCCGCAAGCGCAATGCAAACGCCGATAAGTATTTTTTTGACCGCTTCGGGTGATATGTCGGTTTTTTCCTGCTCGTAATCATCAAGCGGCATATCTTCATAGCTGATTACATCACGTTCGGAGTTTTTGCGTTCGGCGTAATGTCCTTTGAATTTTTTAAACACCCATTTTCACTCCCCTAAAAGGAAATACACAATACATTAATAATTTACTTTATTTAAATACAAGCCACACGCCTGTGCGGTAGGGCCTGCAAACTTTCTGTCTTTTTTTTCGATAATTTTCGCAATACCGTCGGCAGGAATCTTCCCCTGCTGAACACGTAACAGAGTACCCACCATTATTCGTACCATATTGTAAAGAAAGCCGTCAGCTTCAACCTTTATAGTAACAAGCTCGCCGTCACGTGTCACGGAAAAGCTCTTTACGTTTCTTGTCATATCGCCCATTTCACGGTTATCAAGCGTACAGAACGAGGTAAAGTCGTGACTTCCGACATACGCCTGTGCCGCTTTATTGAGCATTTCTTCATCAATTTTATATCTGTAATGGAGCGCATAGCCGTCAAGGAACGGATTGCGCACCTCGCTGTTCCAGATTTTGTAAATATATTCCTTACTCACACAACTGTAGCGTGCGTGAAAATCAAGGGGAACTTCCTTGCAGTCGAGCACTGCTACCAGATCGGAAGAGCGTCGTGTAGGGAAAGAGTGTAGATCTCGGTGGT
>CAMKNF010000207.1 GCA_946414115.1 uncultured Ruminococcus sp.
AGCCTCTTATCAGTGGTTTCTTGATGAAGGTCTTAAGGAAGTATTTAAGGACGTGTCGGGTATCACCGATTACCAGAACAACCTCGTTCTCGATTTTATTGATTACACCCTTGACGTGGATCATCCGAACTACAGCGTTATCGAATGTAAGGTGCGTGACGCAACATACTCGGCGGCTCTGCGTGTAACTGCAAGACTTCTGAATAAGTCCACGGGCGAAATTAAGGAAAGCAACGTGTTTATGGGTGATTTCCCGCTTATGACTCCGAGCGGAACATTCGTAATCAACGGTGCAGAGCGTGTTATTGTATCACAGCTCGTAAGAAGCCCCGGCGTATATTATAAAATGGATCACGACAAAACAGGTAAGGAGCTTTACTCGACAACAGTAATTCCTAACCGTGGTGCGTGGCTTGAATATGAAACAGACGTAAACGACGTTTTCTATGTTCGTATTGACAAGAACAGAAAGCTCCCCGTTACTTCGTTTATCAGAGCGCTCGGCTTGGGTTCTGACGCTGAAATTCTTGAATATTTCGGCGACGACGAGAGAATGAAGGCTACAATCGAAAAGGATCAGGCAACAAATGTTGAAGAAGGTCTTATCGAGGTTTACAAAAAGCTCCGTCCTTCTGAACCTCCGACAGTTGACAGCGCAAGAACTCACATAAACAATCTGTTCTTTGACCCCAACCGTTATGATATGTCAAGGGTGGGCAGATATAAATACAACAAAAAGCTCGGCATTGCAAACCGCCTTGAGGGACAGGTGCTTGCAGAACCTATCGCAAACCCCAGAACAGGCGAGGTTATGGCTCTTCGTGACGAGAAGATTTCAAAGGAAAAGGCTTTTGAAATTGAAAACGCAGGTGTAAACGTTGCTTATGTAAAGGCTGCAGACGAAACAATCGTAAAGATTATTTCAAACGGTATGGTTGACATCGGCTGTTATGTTGACTTTGATGCTGAAGAAGAATGCGAAATCAAGGAGAATGTTCGTTTTGACGTTCTCTGCGAAATCCTCGACAGTGCGTCAGACGAAAACGAGCTTAAGTCAATGCTCCGTGAGCGTGCGGCAGAGCTTGTTCCCAACCACATCACAGTTGAGGACATCTTTGCTACAATCAACTACCTCAACTGCGTTGCACACGGCGTAGGCAACACAGACGATATTGACCACCTCGGCAACAGACGTATACGCAGCGTAGGAGAGCTTTTGCAGAATCAGTTCAGAATCGGTTTTTCAAGACTTGAAAGAGTTGTAAGAGAGAGAATGACAACTCAGTCGCAGGATATGGATTCACTTTCTCCCAACTCACTTATAAATATCCGTCCCGTAACAGCGGCAATCAAGGAATTTTTCGGTTCATCTCCGTTGTCGCAGTTTATGGATCAGACAAACCCGCTTGCAGAGCTTACTCACAAGCGCCGTCTTTCAGCCCTCGGCCCCGGCGGTCTTTCACGTGACCGTGCAGGATTTGAGGTTCGTGACGTTCACTACACCCACTACGGCCGTATGTGTCCTATCGAGACTCCTGAAGGACCTAACATCGGTCTTATCTCATACCTCGCTTCGTTTGCGAGAATCAACAAGTACGGCTTTGTTGAGGCTCCTTTCCGTAAGATTGACAAGGAAACGGGCGTTGTAACCGACGAGGTTGTATATATGACAGCAGACGTCGAGGATAACTACTATGTTGCTCAGGCTAACGAGCCGCTCGACGAAAACGGCAGATTTGTTCATTCAAGAGTTGTCGGACGTTACCTTGACGAGTTCGTGGAGCTTCCGCCCGACAGATTTGACTATATGGACGTATCGCCTAAGATGGTTGTATCCGTTGCTACGGCAATGATTCCGTTCCTTGAAAACGACGACGCAAACCGTGCTCTTATGGGTGCGAACATGCAGCGTCAGGCTGTTCCGCTCCTCCGTTCAGAGGCTCCTATTGTCGGAACAGGTATGGAATACAAGGCCGGTACTGACTCCGGCGTTTGTATTCTTGCCGAAGAAGACGGTGTTGTTATGAGCGTTGACGCACGCAACATCCGTGTTCAGTATGACTCGGGCAGAGTTCAGGACTTTGAGGTTATCAAGTTCCTGCGTTCCAACCAGGGTACGTGCTTCAATCAGCGTCCTATTGTTGAAAGAGGACAGCGTGTAAAGAAGGGCGAGGTTTTAGCAGACGGACCTGCAACCGACAACGGCGAAATTGCACTCGGTAAAAATGCTCTCATCGGATTTATGACATGGGAAGGTTACAACTACGAGGACGCCGTACTGTTAAATGAAAAAATCGTTCGTGACGATGTTTACACCTCAATTCACATTGAGGAATATGATACAGAGGCAAGAGATACAAAGCTCGGCCCCGAAGAAATTACAAGAGATATACCGAATGTCGGCGAGGACGTTTTAAAGTACCTCGATGAGGACGGTATCATTCAGATTGGCTCCGAGGTTAAGGCAGGAGATATTCTCGTAGGTAAGGTTACTCCGAAGGGTGAAACCGAGCTTACAGCTGAAGAAAGACTTCTCCGTGCAATCTTCGGTGAAAAGGCAAGAGAGGTAAGAGATACTTCTCTGCGTGTGCCCCACGGCGAATGCGGTACTGTTGTTGACGTTAAGGTGTTTACCCGTGCCGAAAGCAGAAATGAGCTTCAGCCCGGCGTAAACAAGGTAGTAAGAGTTTACCTTGCACTCAAGCGCAAAATCAGCGTAGGCGACAAGATGGCTGGTCGTCACGGTAACAAGGGTGTCGTTTAGATCGGAAGAGCACACGTCTGAACTCCAGTCACCAGCAAGTATCTCGTAT
>CAMKNF010000208.1 GCA_946414115.1 uncultured Ruminococcus sp.
TGTATCTCTCGGATTACCCGGTCTGCAAGCGTCATCAAAGGCAGACTGAGCAAGGAACGGAATATCCTCGGGTTTAACAATTTCTTTCAGATCAGCAGGAATACCTACGTCCTTTGAAAGCTGCTTAACTGCGTCAATTGCTGCCTTGCGGTATTCTTCAACGCTCATTTCTTCAACACCGTCTACACCCATTGCCTTTGCAATATACTTATATTTATCGCCTGTTGCAGGAGCATTGTACTCCATAACTGTAGGCAGAATAATAGCGTTTGCAACACCGTGAGGAGTGTCGTAGAGTGCTCCGAGAGGATGAGCCATAGAGTGAACAATGCCAAGTCCGACATTTGAAAATCCCATTCCTGCGATATACTGACCGAGAGCCATTCCCTCTCTGCCCTCTTTTGTGTTATTTACAGCGTCACGAAGCGAACGTGAAATAACTTCAATTGCCTTTAAGTGGAACATATCGGAAAGCTCCCATGCTCCCTTTGTGATATAGCCCTCAATTGCGTGTGTGAGCGCATCCATACCTGTTGCGGCTGTAAGTCCTTTTGGCATAGTTGACATCATATCAGGGTCCACAACGGCAACAACGGGTATGTCGTGTACGTCAACGCAAACCATCTTACGGTTTTTCTCTGAATCGGTGATAACGTAGTTAATAGTTACCTCGGCGGCTGTACCTGCTGTTGTGGGAACAGCGATAATCGGAACGCTCTTGCACTTTGTAGGAGCTACCCCTTCAAGCGAACGAACGTCAGCGAACTCGGGATTATTTATAATAATACCGATTGCTTTTGCAGTATCCATAGACGAACCGCCGCCGATTGCGACGATACCGTCTGCGCCGTACTCCTTATAAACTTCAACTCCCGACTGTACATTCTCAATTGTAGGATTAGGCTTGATGTCGCTGTAGAGCTTATACTCAATACCTGCTTTGTCAAGAATATCGGTTACCTTCTGAGTAACACCGAACTTTACAAGGTCAGGGTCAGACGCTACAAGAATTTTACTTAGTCCTCTTCCCTTGATTTCATCAGGAATTGCATTAATTGCACCCGAACCATGATATGACGTTTCGTTTAAAACAAATCTGTTCATAAAATATCATCCTTTCATAATTTTTGAACCTCATTAAATATGAAGTTTATACCTTTTACATTATACTATATAAAATAAATAATTTCAATCATTTGTTATTTATATTTTTGTATTTTATTGTTAAGTGATTAAATATTTTAAAATAAAAATGTAAAAAGGAAAAGAGAGCCGACACTCGACTCTCTTTATGTAATAAAAGCATTATGAAGGTTTATAAAAAATACTTGTAATCAATTTTTATTCTCTCTGCCGAGAAGATAGTCAACGGAAACCTCAAGAATATCAGCTAAAGCAACAAGCTCGACGTCGGTTACAAATCTAATCTGTCCTTCAAGCTTTGAAAGACCTGACGCATTCATATCAACGCCGTTTACCTGCAATTGTGCAAGCAACTCTTTTTGCTTCATACCCTTTTGCTTTCTGACAAGCTCTACACGATTACCTACCAGATTTCTATCTCCAAGTTCCTGCTTACGAAGTCTCATTATTTTCTCTCTCCAAATCATTTATAATTCTTTTTTAAAATTCTTTAAAAACATTGTGATGTTATTATAATACTATATTAGAAAAAAAACAAGCCTTTTTTGTAAATAAATTTAAAAAAATGAAATTTTTTATCGCAATTAGTTACAAAAGAATAATTCCTTGTATATTATGCATATTATTATCATATATTTTTATTACTAATAGATAGAATTTACGAGCTATTTTTCTTGTGTGAAAAGTTGTTAGTTATGTGGAAACGTATAATTTGCGTTTGTGGAAAAATGTTAGTTATGTTAAAAGTCGAATTTTATTTAAAATATTACTAATTATTACAGAAATATTACATTAAACAAAGATAAAAATAAAAGACGTTCAATCGAACGTCTTTAGCTTAAATATTTCTATAAAAGAAATAAACTATTTAATATTAAATGTACCGTTTTCTATTTCTGTGAGCATTGCAAGTCTGTTATCGTGTCTGCCGCCCTCTTCGGGAGTATTAAGGAAAATATCAGTATATTTTACAGCGTCTTCTTCGCTTGTAACTCTGCCTCCCATACAAAGGATATTTGCGTGGTTATGACGGCGAGTCATCTCTGCACCAAACTCATTATTTACAACCGCGGCACGTATTCCCTTGACTTTATTAGCCGCTATGGAAATTCCTATACCCGTTCCGCAACACAGAATACCAAATTCATATTCTCCGTTTGCTACGGCTGTTGCTACTTTATATGCGTATATAGGATAATCTACGCTTTCAGTGCTGTTTGTACCGAAATCCTTGTACTCTATTCCCTTTTCATCAAGATACTTCTTTACGGCACAAATTAAGTTATATCCGCCGTGGTCACATCCAAGTGCTATCATTATTTTACCCCCAATTTTTTATTAAGTTCTCTTTGAGCTTGCGGCAGTCTTAAGTAGACCGGCATAAGTTCATCTGCTTTTACAGTTTCACCGTTATTTATCTTTTCAAACGCCGCATATGCAACAGAAGACGCAGTCTGGATTCTGTTATTAAACGGTGCAAGCATAATATTTTCAAGCCCTTCACCTAAAAATTTACTGCACAAAACTGCTCCGTCACCGACAAGAACAACCTTTTCATTGATATTCTGAAGTTCATTCTTTAAGTCTGTAAGAGATCGGAAGAGCACACGTCTGAACTCCAGTCACCATCAAGTAT
>CAMKNF010000209.1 GCA_946414115.1 uncultured Ruminococcus sp.
ACCACCGAGATCTACACTCTTTCCCTACACGACGCTCTTCCGATCTACGGTTGTTCCTACTCCCTCTCCGCTTTCTATGTCGAGTGAACCGTTGTGGAGGTTCATAATTTCGTCTGCAACCGCAAGTCCGATTCCCGAACCCCTGACGGTCTGATTAGCCTTGTAGAATTTTTCCTTTACCTTGGGCAAATCCTCGGAGGAAATTCCGCAGCCCGTATCGGTGATTACGATTTTTATTACGTCGGGTTCGTCCTTGCTGTAGATAACCTGTGCCGCAACTACTCCGCCCTTCGGCGTGTATTTCAGTGCATTGTCTATTACATTGAGGAAAACCTGTTTTAATCTGTTTCTGTCACCGTAAACAGGCGGATAAACTGCCTCAGGCTCGTCGTAAAGCAGGTGCTTGCCCTCTTTTACGGCACGTTCCTTCAGCATATATACGGTTTCGTCAAATTCGGCGAGTATGTCGAGCTTTTCATTCATAAGCACCATTCTGCCGCTCTGAATACGGCTGAAGTCGAGGAGCTCTTCAACAATGCTTGTAAGTCGTGTGCTTTCCTTTATTATAACTCCCATACCCTTGTCAAAGGTTTTGCGGTCAAGCTTTCCCCTTTCGGAAAGCTGCATTGTTTCTGCCCAGCCCTTGATTGCGGTAAGCGGTGTTCTCAACTCGTGAGAAACACGGGAGATAAAGTCGTTTTTCATCTGCTCGGTGGTCTGCAAGTCCTTCGCCATATCGCTGACGGCGTCGCAGAGGTCGCCGATTTCATCGTCGTATTTATGCTCAATTTTTTCCGAAGCAGAAAAGTCGCCGTGGGCAATCTGCGCCGCAATAAGAGAAAGGTTGCGAATCGGCTTTACAATTGAGCGGATAAACGTAAGTCCCGAAATTATTACGAGGGAAATAATGACAAGACCAAGGGCGATTATGAGTCCCGAAACGAGCATAATTCTGCTGTTTACGGGATCCATTGAAACTATGTAGCGGATTGCGCCGACAACCGTTCCGCTGTCGTTTGATATGATGCGTGTTACGCTCATTGCGCTTTCGCCCGAGCTTAGCTTGCCGTTCCAGAAAGCAAAGCCGTCTGCGCTTTCCTTTGCCTGGTCAAAATCTGTCAGCGTTGTATCGTCGGAGGGGATAAATCCCGTTGAGGTCATTACAACCCTACCTGTTGAGTTGATGACCATAACCTCCATCTGCTCTTTTTTCTTGAAATTTTCAACATAATCTCTTGCAGATGAGGCAAAGCTTGTTGAACTGTCGCTTGTGTAACCCGAGAAAACGAGTGAAAGCTCGCTGCTTGTATTACTCAGGCTCTGTTCAACGCTGCTCTGAAAAAGGTAGGTAACAAGAAAGATAAGGCAGACAACAATTGAAATGATGATTGTAAGTATTACGCTGAGCGTGTTGAGCATCCAGCGTTTTGTTATGCCCTTAAACATTCCGTTACCTCCCCCTTTATTTATAAATTTAAAACATAACTTTATCAGTTTGCGCCTGAATCCCACTTATAGCCGAGTCCCCATACGGTGATAATGTGCTTGGGATTTGACGGCTCGTCTTCAACCTTCATTCTTAATCGTCTGATGTTAACATCAACGATTTTGTCCTCACCCACATAAGCGTCGCCCCATACGTGGTTGAGAATGTCGATTCTATCAAGCGCAACGCCGGGATTTGAGAAGAAGTACTCCATAATCTGAAATTCAACCTGTGTAAGCTCAATCATTTTTCCGTTTTTGAGCAGTGCACGGTTGCGAAGATTAAGCGTAAATTCGCCTGACTTAAGCTCCTCTTTAAAGTTATTTTCGGAGTGTGACTGTGCAAGCGCAACACGTCTGTAGAGCGAGTCAACTCTTGCAAGCAGTTCACTGGGTGAAAACGGCTTTGTAACGTAGTCGTCTGCACCGAGCATCAGTCCCGTTACCTTATCCATTTCCTGCGTTTTTGCAGAAAGCATAATAATTCCTATTCCGCCGTTGCGGTTTCTCAACTCCTTGCAAACCTGAAAGCCGTCTATTCCGGGCATCATAACGTCAAGAATTGCAACGTCAAAATCGCCGTCGCTTTCGTCGTACTTCTGCAAAGCCATTTCTCCGCAGTCTGCCTCAACAACGTCGTAGCCTGCACGTGTAAGATTGATTACGACAAAGTCACGGATTGCAGACTCGTCCTCGCAAACAAGTATTTTCTTCATAACAAAACCTCCAATTATCAAGAAATCAGACAGATGTTTCGGTAAGAATGGCAAATGACTTTTTGATTTCATCGTCTGTCATTGCAAACTGACTGTCCGTATCTGAATTTATAAACGCATATGCATATCTGTTATCCTTATAAATAAGGGTATATTCATCGTTGTCCCTGCCTTTTTCCCATTCAGGAGAGTCAAAGACCTTTATTTCAAAAAGCTTATTACCAAGAGCGGATTTCTTCCACTCATAAAAAGCAGTTGAATTTTCTTTTGTAGAATTAATTGCCGTAACCGAATCCGCAATCCAGCTGTCGGGCATTTTTATTGTAAAACCAAAGCTATAATTTGCAATCATACTGCACTTTGGTACAAAAGACTCGTTTTCGGCAGAAAAAGAATTCCACGTTATTTTGTCTGCAACCGTTTCGGCAGGCTCATTTTCGGAATGAGGAAGCTTTTGCACCGACGGAAAATCAACAGACAAATCATTGTCAATATCGGCACAGATTACGTTGCAGTTTCGCTGTGTAAAATTCTTTGTC
>CAMKNF010000210.1 GCA_946414115.1 uncultured Ruminococcus sp.
GTTCCGCCACGGGTGCATATTTAATTTTCTCTCTGAATTTTTACACGGTTGAGAGTTGAGAACCGAGGTGGAGCATATCGCTTAATCCACAATTTGCAGGATATAGATGCTGAAATGAATTTACACCGAGGTGGTGCGACCTGAACCATACGCGACTGCCAGTTCCGCCACGGGTGCATATTTAATTTTCTCTCTGAATTTTTACACGGTTGAGAGGTGAGAACCGAGGTGGAGCTAAATGCTTAATCCACAATTTGCAGGGTATAGTCAATGAAATGAATTTACACCGAGGTGGTGCGACCTGAACCATGCGCGTCTGCCAATTCCGCCATACCTGCAAATAAAAATTTCTTTAATTTTTACACGGCAAAGAAACAAAACCGAGACGGAGCTTACTTTCAGATAAATCTTACTGTTCAGCTTAATCCATGCGTGCTTTTAACACGATATTTATTATATCAAATAAAAATCAGAATGTCAATTGCGAATTGAAGATTTTATTAAACAATCCGCAATGACATAAAAGATTAGTTTTTGTGCGTTGCATTAATTTTAAATCCGTCGTATTTTCCGATGTCGCAAAGCTTGATTTCGTGACAGCCGAGCCTTGTGCTTAATGGCGCAAGCTCCATATAGTCGCCGTACAAGAATGTCAGATATTTGTCGTATTCCTTTGGAACAGGAAGTTTATATCCCTCAAAATCAACGTAAATTACCTCATCAAGATATTCAATAGGAAAGCTTCCGTTGTAGACATTCCTTCCCATTCCGTCGTATAGATATTTTGCGTTCTTTTTTCTTTTAAAGAAACTCAATGTCTTGTTTTCAAGCCAAAGGCTGAATCTGATAGGGAATACGGCTTTGCAGAAATTAGTGAAAAAAGACTGAATTTTACTGCCGTTTTCAGCCTTGCGGTTGTTCCATTTATTGAAAACAAGGGCACGTGTAAACAAAGTCATCCCAAGGTGAATTTTCTGACCGAGCTTTGAATTTGCGGTTTTATCGTGGCAGAAAATATCAAATGCAAGACCGTTGTGCATATCCTTATGTTCCTTTGCAAAGCCCGTTGCAAAGGTTGTGTCGTTAAGCCTGAACTTCGCAAATTCGTAGAAGCAGTTTTTGTCGTTTTTATTTGTCTGAAAAGTCATAGACGGTGGCATTTCTTCAGCGGCAACTTCGCAGAATTTATCGTAATCCTCACGCAACATCATAATATCTGCGTCGTCGTCCCAGGGGATAAATCCATGGTGTCTTATTGCGCCGAGCAGAGTTCCGCCACCGAGAAAATATTTTATGTTGTGCTTTATGCAAATTCTGTCAACCTCAAGTAGATAGGCAAGCAGAATTTCCTGAATAGAACTGAGTCTGCCGTCGTGATTGTGGGGAAGAGCCATTGCGCTGTTGTCGGGCATTCTGCTCATAACGCAAAGCTCAAGAGCCGTTTCAAGGTTTATAACGGGCGCACAGCCGTGCTCGGAAATTTTGTTTGCATTGATTGCACAGCCGTCAAAATCGCCGTTTTTATCAAGCACAATGTCGGATTTTTCGCTGTAAACATCGTGAAGAATCGCTGAAATCATACCTGTTGAAGCAGTTGATTTTTCACCGCTTACATTATAAATATCACATTCAAGTTCGGTGAGCGAGTAGACAATTGCTCTGAAAACATCGCTGATATACACAAATGAATATTCTTTATAAGAATTAATAAGATTGCATTTTTTGCCGTTTGCAACGCAGTCGAAAACTTCGTCGAGTTCGGTTTTAAGTTTTGTGCCTGCACCGAGTACAATGCCCGTTCTTAAAATTGTAAGGTCAAATTTATTACCTTTATTTACGCAATACCAAAGGCTTTCGGTTGTTCTCATAAGCTGAGATGCAAAGCTGTATTCGGAGCATAAATCAATTTTTGCATACTCGTTTTCGGAGTAAACTCTGTGAGGCCCGGCATTGCCGTAAACTCTGCTGTCGGTCAGAACGACAGTTTTTGCATTTGTCCTTTTTGAAACCTCTGCAAGGTATTTTATCTCGTTGATTTGTGATGAAAAAAGTTTTGAGTCTGCGCTGATTTTTTCACCGCAAAGTCCTGTGTGCACAACGTAATCAATTTTCGATATTTCTGATAAAGAATTATAATTAACAAAATCAAAGTCGTTTCTTAAAAGAAGTTCCTTGTTAAAGTCAGCAATAGCGGATTTATCTTCACCTGTGAAATAAACCTTGATGTGAAGCTTTTTTGTTTCATTAAGGTACAAAAGGGCATAGCAAAGACAGCGGGCGATTTCACGTCCGCAAATTAAAAAAGATTTGTTTTTCAGCTTGTTGAGTGTTTCCTTTTCAACCGTCGGCATAGCCGCCCAGTCGGCTTGAAATTCATTTAAAATGTCTTTGATTTGCATTTTGTTTTCCTTTTATTCTTTAATTTGCAGACTCATAATTTTCACACTGCGTTTGATTCCCTCTGCTAAATCAACATTTGCACTCCAACCGAGATTGTTAAGTTTTTCAGCGTTAAGAATTTCGGGCGTTGGAGCCATAGGGGAGGGAATGGGTTCTTTTTCGTCTTCGGGTTTTGCAAAGCTTAATGTCAGGTTAAGCTCGGGAAAAGCCTCAACAGCCGCTTTTGCAAAGCCTCTTATTGTAACGTCGCTTTTCGGATTTGCAATATTGTACGGCGTTGCGTTTTCGCCGTCAAGATCGGAAGAGCGTCGTGTAGGGAAAGAGTGTAGATCTCGGTGGT
>CAMKNF010000211.1 GCA_946414115.1 uncultured Ruminococcus sp.
TAAGAATTTTGTTGACATAGATACAAAACTTGATAAGTTTAACGATGAATGCGGCGTTTTCGGAATCTACAGAAATGACGATGACCTCGACAGCGTTGCAATCACTCACGACGCTCTTTTCGGTCTACAGCACAGGGGACAGGAAAGCGCAGGAATTACCGTTAATTTTGAGGGCGAGTTTTCAACCGTCAAGGAGCTTGGTATGGTTTCTGAGGTGTTTACCGCAAAAACGCTTTCCAACCTCAAAAACGGCAAAATAGCTATAGGTCACGTTCGTTACACTGCTAACGAAAGCCTTGACCGTGCGTCAAATCAGCCTCTTGTTTTAAGGTATAAAGAAGGCTCAATCGGTATTGCAAGCAACGGCTCAATCACAAACTTCCCCGAAATCCGATTAGAGCTTGAACGTGGGGGAGCGATATTTCAGTCAAACTCCAATGCCGAGCTTATGGCTTATGTAATAGCGTCCGAAAGGTGCTACACCGATAATCTGGAGGATGCCGTACTTCGTTCAATGGACAGGCTTAAGGGCGCATATTCAACCGTAATCTGTGCTCCAACCCGTCTTATCGGTTTTCGTGATATGTACGGATTCCGTCCGCTTTGCGTGGGAAAGCTTAAGAACAGCTATGTTATTTCGTCCGAGAGCTGTGTGTTCGACAGTATTGGCGCAGAGTTTATTCGTGACATTGAGCCGGGCGAAATGATTGTAATTGACGAAGAAGGCTTTCACAGCTACAAGGCGAGAATGACTGCAGAAAAGACTTCGCTTTGTCTTTTTGAATACGTTTACGTTGCCCGTCCCGACAGCGTGATTGACGGCGTAAGCGTTCACAATGCACGTTTCAAGGCTGGCGAGCTGCTCTACAAGGAATTCCCGATTAAAGCCGATATGGTCTGCGGTGTTCCCGATTCGGGAATTGTTGCCGCCGAGGGTTATGCAAAAGCTTCGGGAATCCCGTTCGGAATGGGATTTGTAAAGAATAAATACATAGGCAGAACGGTAGGAACAGGCAAGGACAAGAAAAAGCGGCTCTTGCAGACTCGTCTTACTGCTCTCAAAGCAAACGTAGAGGGCAAGAGCGTTGTCATAATAGATGACTCAATTGTCAGAGGTGAAACGTCAAAGCATATTGTAAAGCTTATGCGTGACGCAGGTGCTATAGAGGTTCATATGCTTATCAGCTCACCGCCTTTCATCTGCCCCTGCTACTTCGGAATTGATATTCGTGATAAAGACAGCCTGATTGCAAATAAACTGTCTATTGAAGAAATCAGAGAACAAATAGGCGCTGATTCACTCGGATATTTAAGCCTTGACAGCCTCAGAAAAATTGCAGAGAATGCAAGCATTGACCTTTGCGACGGCTGTTTCAGCGGTAGCTACAATGCGGAAATTCCGAGAACAATTTTTGTTGATAAATACGCTAAAAAAATAAATAAAAAATAACGGAGGATTACAATGAACAGCTTTTCAGAAAGTTACAAGGCAGCAGGCGTTGACGTAACCGCAGGTTACAAAGCAGTCGAGCTTATGAAAAAACACGTTGCCCGCACCAAGATTGACGGTGTAGTTTCGGGTATCGGCGGCTTCGGCGGACTGTTTGCTCCCAATTTCAAGGGAATGGAGGAGCCTGTTTTAGTAAGCGGTACAGACGGTGTCGGCACAAAAATAAAGCTTGCTTTCTTGCTTGACAAGCACGACACAATCGGAATTGACGCCGTTGCAATGTGTGTAAACGATATTATCTGCTGCGGCGCACAGCCCTTGTTTTTCCTTGACTACATTGCAATCGGAAAGAATATCCCCGAAAAGGTTGCAGAAATCGTATCGGGTATTGCAGAAGGCTGTGTTCAGTCAGGTTGTGCCCTTATCGGCGGCGAAACAGCCGAGCATCCCGGACTTATGCCGCTTGACGAGTACGATGTTGCAGGCTTCAGCGTAGGTATTGCCGATAAGCCAAAGCTTATTGACGGTTCAGACCTCAAACCGGGCGACGTGCTTATCGGACTTCGTTCCTCCGGTGTTCATTCAAATGGTTTTTCACTTGTAAGAAAAATCTTTGGCATAGACGAAACAACAATCAACGCAGAGTACCCGGAGCTTGACAAACCGCTCGGCGAAACTCTGCTCACTCCTACAAAAATCTATGTTAAGCCAATCCTTGCACTTATTAACGAGGTTAAGGTAAAGGCAATTTCTCATATCACAGGCGGCGGCTTCTACGAGAATATACCCCGTATGCTCACAGACGGACTCACCGCTAAAATCAAAAAGGACAGCATTCCCGTACTTCCTATCTTCAAGCTTATGCAGAGGGTAGGCAACATCTCCGAGCACGATATGTTCAATACATTCAATATGGGCGTCGGAATGATTACAGCCGTTGCAAAGGAAGACGCTGACAAGGCTCTCAAAGTTTTAAAGGCAAACGGAGAAGACGCAGTAATCCTCGGCGAAGTTGTTGAGGGCAATGACGGAGTTGTGTTTGAATAATGAAAAATATTGTAGTTTTAGTATCAGGCGGCGGCACAAATTTGCAGGCGCTCATAGATGCACAAAACAGGGGAGAGATAAAAAACGGAAAAATCTCCTGTGTAATCTCCTCAAACCCCAACGCTTATGCCCTTACCCGTGCGCAGAATAATAAAATTTCTACAGAAGTCATAAGACGTAAGGATTTTGCAGAATTTGACGAATACGACAATGCAT
>CAMKNF010000212.1 GCA_946414115.1 uncultured Ruminococcus sp.
ATACTTGATGGTGACTGGAGTTCAGACGTGTGCTCTTCCGATCTCTGCTTATTGACGATTCAATCGTAAGAGGAACACAGCTTCGTGAAACCACAGAATTTCTCTATAACAGCGGAGCGAAGGAGGTTCATATCCGTCCTGCCTGTCCGCCGATTATGTTCGGCTGCAAGTACCTTAACTTCTCACGTTCAACCTCCGAGCTTGATTTGATTGCACGCAGAGTGATTCTCAGGCGTGAGGGAGAAAATGCAGAAAAGATGCTCTCCGATTACGCTGACCCCACAAGCACGAACTACAGCGAGATGATTGAAGAAATCCGCAGAGAGCTTAACTTCACTTCTCTTCGCTATCACCGCCTTGACGATATGCTCGACTCAATCGGAATTGCTCCGTGCAAGCTCTGCACCTATTGCTGGAACGGCAAGGAGTAATATATTTCACAAAAATACTATGCGGAACTTATCTTTTATGATGAGTTCCGCTTTTGATTTTTTTGAAAAACTGTTGTAAATACCGCAGAATTTTACAATATTTTTGAAAATATTTACCATATAACAGAGATACAGGGTAATATTGAAAGCTTATTTTGTGAGATTTTGCTATTGATTTTCCAATATTTGTTGTGATATAGTTTTTTTATATTTTAATGGAGGTAAAAAATGAGGATGAAACTTAAAAATCTAAAAAAACTAATATCTGTTGCGATTATCTGCACGATGATTACGGCATTATTTGTGCCGACGCTTTCTGTGCAGGCGGCAGAAACACAGGCAATTCAGAATGTTATTGAAAATTACACGGATATTGAAAACTCTCCGTATGTAATTAACGATGTTGAAATCTACTACAGTTCAGTTTATGTCCATTATTCTGCGCCGAAAGAGTGTAAAATAATACTGGCTGAATATGACGGCTTAAAGGGTTATCTGAAAGAATTTTATACAAATAATGTATCGGAGTCAACTGATTCAAGCTCCTATTTTTATTTAAACAGTTACGGTAACCGATGCAGTATTATTAAGGTGTTTATTGTTGATTTTAATAACAGGCCACTCGGAAAATCATTTACAAAGAATTTAGAGATTACCGGAGAAAGCGAAGCACCTTCATTCGGCTACGAATATGATATGGAGCCGCATCCTACCGCTCCACTTAAAAATGATTCGGGTAAATTTAGTTACGGAATAGATTGGTCGGTTAATACTGACGGTGTTCTTTCGTTGGATGGGGGATATACATATTTATATACAACCGGCAACAACACTGCACCGTGGAATGAATATAGAGAGAGCATAACAAAAGTTTATGCACCTGATGATATGTCAGAAATCAGCCCGTTTATGTTTCAGGGATTGAGCAAGGTAAAGGAGATCGCTGTTCCTGCTCAGGCTTATGTAAACGGAAGCTCCTATATAGATATGCCCTCTCTGGAAACCGTAACATTGTCGTATTATCATGACAATGAGGATGGATGCAGTTATTCTCCTTCAGGAGTCAACGGTGACACTTTCCGTAATTGTCCTTCTATAAAAGAGTTTATTGTGCATAATAATGATGAACAGTATACAACGATCGACGGAGTTCTTTATTCAAAGGACTTAAAAACGCTGATAAAATATCCTGCCGGCAAAACTGATAAAACCTTTACAGTACCCGATTCTGTAACTGCGATAAGCTCATATGCTTTTGAATGTGCGGCAAATCTTGAAAGCGTATATAACGTAAAGGACTTAAACTCTTCTCACATATTCGCAAATTGCACTTCTCTTAAAAATATTGAGATTTCTTCCGGAATAAATTATATCAATATTAATGCATTTTGTAACTGTGAAAGTCTTACTAATCTGATTCTCCCTGACAACATTTCTTATGTTTCTGATTACGTTGATTGGGGTGATTATAATTGCGACGATTGCTGTACTCTGGGTACAACCTCACTTGAAAGCATAAATATCCCTTCAAAGTTAAAGCCTGAGGACGCTTATGTATTTGTGTCAGCATTGCCGGAAAGCGTTAAGAATATAGATTTAAAAGCAGACGACAGTAACTTTAAGCTCGTTGACGGTGTATTGTACAGTACTGATATGACAAGGCTTTTCAAATATCTCGGATCAAGCGATAGAACGTCGTTTACTGTTCCCGAAAGCGTTACGTCTATTGAGAATTGTGCGTTCAGGAATTGTAAGAATCTGAAAAACATTGAAATCGGAAGTAACGTAGAGTCAATCGGTTTAAATGCGTTTGAGGGCTGTGCAAATCTTACCGATATTACTTTACTTAATGTTTCTGATATTTCTTCGGAAGCGTTTAAGAATTGTATCAATCTAAATAATGTGGAATTAGGTTCGGTTAAAACAATAGAAAGCAATGCTTTTGACGGTTGTAAGAGCCTTGTAAGTATTACAATTCCTGCCGGTGTAAGCAATATTCACCGGGGTGTTTTTGCTAATTGCGACAGCCTCGAAGAAATCATTGTTGATGAAGGTAATGCAAAATACTCAACATTTGACGGTTGCCTGTATCAGGATCAGACTCTTATGGAGTATCCCAACGCAAAAGCAGAGAATTATGTTGTTCCATCCTATACAACAGCGATTGCCTCAAAAGCATTTGAGGGCAGGAACTCTCTGAAGAGTGTTGTTATTCCCGATTCGGTAACCAGAATAGATAATTACGCATTCTCCGATTGC
>CAMKNF010000213.1 GCA_946414115.1 uncultured Ruminococcus sp.
AGATACTTGATGGTGACTGGAGTTCAGACGTGTGCTCTTCCGATCTCTGTTACGCCCTGCCTTGTTGTTAAAGGTCAGAACGGTGTTGCGATTGTATGCGCCGAGCTGCCACAAATCGATATTTTCAAGATTTTCACAATGCGCCTGCAATTTTGCAAAGTTTTTTACATTCGGCTCAAAGGCTATGATTTTTCTGTAATTTCCGCCGCAGTAGTGCAGAAATTCGTCAATCGTATCACCGTTATATGCGCCCAAATCGACGTAAACCTCGTTGTCGCCAAGCCTTATTATATTGTTGAAAGCCTCGTCCTTGTCGGTTGTGATTTCATCAAGGAGCGAAAGCTCGCCCGTATAATAGAATTTCAGGACATTTTCATACGCCTTCTTTGAAAGCTCGTCTGCAAGCAAATTGTAGGCTTTTTCTATATCATCTTTGTTTTCCGTTATGAAATTGTCGTCAAACAGATTATCGCCGAAAACAGGAACGCTCGGCACAAGCGTTGTGTGCTTTTCGGCAACCGATTTAATTGTGTTCATCACGTCCGTAAGCTGACTTGCAAAGCAGAGGGCAATGTTAAAATCTCCGTACTCCGCCTCAACCTCGGACAGCTTTTTGACCTTAAAGCCGTGAAAGCTCTGACCACGCACAAAATCGTCGCTCGCCATAACTGCGCTTGCCGTTATCCCGAAGTGCTCAAAGGCGTTAAGCACCTTGTCAGCACCGTCACCCATTCCGTAGAGAACAACAGGCTTGTTATCTGTTTTAAGGTAAGTCCACACGCTTGTAAGGTTATTGAATATATTTTTCATAGTAACTCCGATAAACTATAATTTAATGCGGAATTCGGAATGAGTAATGCGGAATTGTGGTCGAGTGGATAGGCTGTGATAATTCAAAAGTTTAATACCCGAATTTATTTATATGTAGCTAAAGCCGCAGGCGTGATTTTTTATATTTTTTACAAATGTAGGGAATGGTCTTGACCGTTCCGATTACCTAAAAGTTAGATGTAGTCCTACGGAACAGTCAAGACTGTTCCCTACACTTAAAACAAAACATTATCAATATATCAAATTTGATTCAGCAAACAAACTTATCCACACAACTCGCATTATTATAAATTCGGAGCGTAGCGACCATTAATTACACATTCCGAATTCCGAATTAAAATTTATTTAAGGCATAAAAAAACGCCCACCCTGTTGGGTGGACACTTTTATGTGTTGGCATCTCCCTATTTTCCCGGGCCGTCACCAGCCAAGTATTTTCGGCACCACTGAGCTTAACTTCTGTGTTCGGTATGGGAACAGGTGGACCCTCAGCGTCATCAACACCAACTTTTTAAGAGCTTATCTCTCAAGAACAATTGATATTATACTACATACTTCTGTGTTTGTCAACACTTTTTTTAAATTTTTTTAAATTTTTTCAAGGGCGACTGCGAAAGCCGCCCTTGTGTCTTTATAAAACTAAAATCAGTGCTCGGGCTTTTCGTCAGCCATACATTCAACAAGAACTGCCTTTTGTGCGTGAAGTCTGTTTTCAGCCTCTTCGAAAATCTCGTTTGCGTGTTCCTCAAACACATCTGCTGTGATTTCCTCGCCACGGTGAGCAGGCAGGCAATGGAGCACCATACACTCCTCGTTTGTAACAGCCATAAGCTCCTTGTTGACCTGATAGCCTTCAAATGCGGCTTCACGGATTTTCTTCTCCTCTTCCTGTCCCATTGATGCCCACACGTCTGTGTAAACAACGTCGGCGTTCTTTGCGGCTTCAAGCGGGTCGGTTACGATTTCAAACTTATCCTTGCCGTACTTTTTGCCGAACTCAATGATATGCTCGGGCGGCATATAGCCCTCGGGGCAAGCTGCTGAAAAGCTCATTCCCGTACTTAATGCACCTACGATAAGCGAATTCATCATATTGTTGCCATCGCCGATAAAGCACATCTTAAGTCCCTCGAGCTTGCCTTTGAACTCACGGATTGTCATAAGGTCGGCAAGCACCTGACAGGGGTGGCAGTAGTCGGTAAGACCGTTGATAATCGGGATTGAGCCGTACTCTGCAAGAGCCTCAACCTCGCTCTGCTCAAAGGTACGAATCATAATTCCGTCGAGAAAACGTGAAAGCACTCTTGCGGTATCCTCAACAGGCTCACCTCTGCCAATCTGTAAATCGTTTGACGAGAGGAAAAGCGGATAGCCGCCGAGCTGAGTCATACCAACCTCGAACGAAACACGTGTACGTGTGCTCGACTTCTCAAAAATCATACCGAGCGTTTTGCCCTTTAAGTATTTATGCTCAATGCCGTGCTTTTGTTCGTATTTGAGCTGGTCGGCAAGATTTAATGTGTTGATGATTTCTTCTGTTGACCAATCTTCAAGTTTAAGTAAATGCTTCATTTTAATTGTTCTCCTTTAATGTATTTTCGAGTATTTTCAGCGCCTCGTCAATTTCGTCATAAGTTATAACAAGCGGAGGCAACATTCTTAATAAATCCTTTGCGGTGATGATGAGCAATCCGTTTTCAACACACTTAACAGCAATGTCGTGAGCGTTGCCGCTTTCAAGCTCAATGCCTATCATAAGTCCCATTCTGCGGACGTTCTTGACGTTTTCAAACTTTAAAACCTTTTCTTCAATATATGCGCCCTTTTTGTTCACCTCGTCAA
>CAMKNF010000214.1 GCA_946414115.1 uncultured Ruminococcus sp.
GCACGCCGTGTCCCTACGACTGTTGAGGAAACATTTGTTGTTATCTATCGGGCAGCCACATAGGGCTGCTCCTACAGTGTAATATCAGTGTTTGTATTTATACCGTAGGGGCGACCCTGTGTGGTCGCCCTAAACGTTGCCTTTATATCAACTTAAAATTCGGGCATTAAACTTTTGAATTATTGCAACCTTTCCACTCGACCGCAATTACGCATTATGCATTCCGAATTCCGAATTAATTTTTTCTCAACCGTTCTTATCCTTAGGCTTTTTCTTAACCGTAACTGCGTCAAGCTCAAACCAGAACGTACTGCCCTTGCCGAGCGTACTGCGAACGCCGTAGTGTGCGCCGTGTGCGTCGAGAATTGACTTTACAATTGAAAGTCCGAGTCCTGTTCCGATTACTCCACGCTTGTGCTGTTTGTCAACCTTGTAGTATCTGTCCCAGATATACTCGAGCTTGTCGGCAGGAATGCCCTCGCCGAAGTCGGTTACTTCAATCTTCACCCTTTTATCCTTGACGCTCTGTACAACCTTAACCGTCTTGTCATCACCTGCGTGATTGATTGCATTGTTGACAAGGTTATAGATTACCTGTGAAATCTTCAGCTCGTCGGCAAATACCCACACGTTCTCACTGCTTTCAAACGTGATGTTATAGCCGTCCTGCTCCTTCAGCTTTGAATATCTTTCAAAAATACCGTTCACGCTGTCGGTAAGGCAGAAGCGTGTTTTCTCGGGCTGAATTGCACCCGACTGAAGCTTTGATAAATCGAGCAAATCGTTTACAAGGCTTGAAAGACGTGTTGCCTCGTCAATGATAATCTGAATGTTCTCGGGGGTGTTCTCGCCGGGCAGGTCACGCATCACCTCGCCGTAGCCTGTAATCATAGTCAGCGGCGTTCTCAAATCGTGCGAAATGTTCGCAATAAGCTCCTGCTGCAGCTTTTCGGTGGCGGCAAGCTCTGTCTTTGCATAATTGAGCGTGTCGTTAAGCTCCTCAACCTCAAGATAACCCGTTGCGTCAAACTCAACGTTGTAATTCTTCTTTGCAAGCTCTTTAGCCGCACTGTTGGTCTTTGAAATCGGACGTGCTATTCTGCGTGTTACGTAAATCGACAGGAACACGGCAAGAATAATGAACACAACCGACACAATAAACATCTGGTCTTTTATAATTTCAACCGTATTGTTCAGCGGAGTGATTGACGAGGTAACAATGAGGAAGCACTCGCTTGAATCCCGAAGCTCGATTATGTCGGCATACACCATATTCTGCACGTTGCTTTTGCCGTTGCCCGAGTAGTGAATTTCCGAACGGGGAGAGTCGGGAGAAGCTAAAAAACTGACTATTCTGTCAATGCTCTGTTGTGCTATGCTCCTGTCACGCTTGTTTGTAACGCACATATACTGACCGCCGTTTTCGACTGCGCTCTTGTAGTATGAATAAACGTCGTGATACTCAAAATTAAGCTCGGTTGCAGGGTTGTCGTACTCGCAGTCATAAATAAGCTTAAACAGCGTTGACGACGAATCGTACACATAAACCGAAAGCGAATTGTAGCTTGCAACGTTTTCGATTGTGCCCTGAACGTTCTTGTTTTCCTGAATTGACTTTGAAATTATCGAGGCGTTTTTTTCAACCTGCGCCGACTTTGTCGTTGTGTAGAACGACTCAAGAAAGAACGTCTGAAACACCCACAAAACGACAAGAATTATCAAGCCGTAGAGCAAAAAGTAGCACAACAGCTTGAAATTAAGCGGTATATTTTTTCTGCTAATTCGTTTCAAAGCGGTAGCCGACTCCTCTCAGGGTTACAATGCACTTGCTGTATTCTCCGAGGCTCTTGCGCAAAAGCTTGATGTGGGTATCAAGCGTTCTTTCGTCGCCGAAGAAGTCATAGCCCCATACCTCGCTTATCAGCTTTTCACGTGTGAGGGCAAGTCCTTTGTTCTTGACCATATAGAAGAACAGCTCGTACTCCTTTGGAGTCATCTCAATTCTCTTGCCGTCAATTGTAACAATTCTTGCGGAAAAGTCAACCGACAGTCCCTCGTAGGTGAACACGTCCTTTTTCACCTGTTCGCCCTGCTCGCCGCCTGTTCGCTTGATAACGGCGGCAACACGCATCATAAGCTCCTTGGGCGAAAACGGCTTTACAACGTAGTCGTCGCTTCCAAGCTCAAAGCCGTGGATTTTGTCGTATTCCTCTCCCCTTGCGGAAAGCATAATTATCGGAGTTGTGCGGAATTTTCTGATTTCCCTACAGGCGGAAAAGCCGTCAAGCTCGGGCATCATAACGTCCATAATTATGAGGTCAAACTCCTCCTTGCGGCAAATCTCAATTGCCTGCATTCCGTCAACGGCTTCCTCAACGGTGTAGCCCTCAAACTCCGCATATTTGCGGATAATCTGTCTTATTCTGAATTCATCATCAACTACAAGTAACCTGCTCATTTTGTCCTCTCCTTTAAACGGTAATCTTTATCCATAATTATTTTATCGTGCGAATGTGATAAAATTATGTAATTTTTGAAAAAGTTTTGAAAACTATCTTGATTATAACACACAAATTCCGATATTGAAATAGTGTTGAAAAAGTTATATAATTATATTGTTAAATTTTAAACAAATTAGCTTGCAGAG
>CAMKNF010000215.1 GCA_946414115.1 uncultured Ruminococcus sp.
ATACTTGATGGTGACTGGAGTTCAGACGTGTGCTCTTCCGATCTCGATTTCGCCCCAGGGAAGCTCAGCAGCGTTGGGCTTTGCGTAAATTGTGATTTCCTTACCGTCAACGATAATTGAACCTTCGCCTGCTTCTACAGTGTGAAGACCTTCACCGATTCTGCCGCAGTAACCGCCCTGTGCTGTGTCGTACTTAAGAAGGTTAGCGAGCATTTTGGGATCTGTAAGATCGTTGATAGCTACTACTTCGTAGCCCTCAGCGCCGAACATCTGTCTGAAAGCAAGACGTCCGATACGGCCGAAGCCGTTAATTGCAACTTTAACTGACATAAAAAATTCCTCCTAAATATTTAAGGTAGTTTTATTATATTACATTTTTTTCATTTCTTCAATAGGTTTGATAAAGATTTAACGAAAAAATTTTTTGATTTTTACAGATTATGTAAAAATCACGATTTTATAAGCTGTTTTTGGTTAATTATTTTTTATTCCTTGACAAAATGACAAGATTTTTTACGTTTACGCAATTATTTATCTGCAAAAACACAACACTTATTCTTGACAATTGAAAATAATTATTATAGAATTAGTATAGAATTCCGTAATTGCGGATTTCTGCAAGAAACAACGATTGTTATGTTTTTTGCAATTTTTTTAATCAGACTCTTTACAGAGCCGTTTTTATAGATATTTTTTATTAATTATATCAACATTTTTTGTTTTTTTACGCTTTAGGCGATAGTAGGACGAATCTGAAACGCAATTTTGCTTTTCGGAAAACTTGTAATTAATTTGAAGAGGAAAATATTGACTGTTATTCCGTATTAAGGTAATATTTTGTTTTGTTTTGATTACACCTTCAATACGCCCTGAATTTAAAAAATATGATGTAAAATTGAATATCTGATTAACGGCACCTTAAAGGTTTTGTGATTGGGAATTAAATTTGAAACGAAAAATCAGACTAAGGAGGTGTCCGAAATGCAGTTATGGATTGCCATTATCTGCATAGTTGCTGCGGTGTTAATCGGCGGAGCAGTCGGTGTTTTTGCCGGCATTACCATCAGAAAAAACACTGCTGAAAAGGAAATCGGCAGTGCTGAAGAAGAAGCAAGAAAAATCGTTGCCGACGCTATAAAAACTGCCGAAGCTAAGAAAAAGGAAGTAGTCCTTGAGGGTAAGGACGAGGTTCATCGCTTCAGAACCGAAAGCGAAAAAGAGCTTGCCGACAGGCGCAAGGAGGTTCAGCGTCAGGAACGCCGCATTCAGCAGAAGGAAGAAACTCTCGACCGAAAGCTCGACCATATGGAGCAGAAGGAAGAGAAGGTAAGCAAAAAACTCAAAGAAGCAGAGGCAAAGCTTGAGGAGGTTGAAACCCTCAAGAAAAGCCAGTTTGAAATGCTTGAAAAAATTTCGGGATACACGGCTGAACAGGCAAAGAGCTATTTGCTTTCACAGCTTGAAAACGAGCTTGCTCACGAAAAATCGGTTAAGATTATGGAGTACACCGAGCAGCTCAAGGATGAAGCCGACGACAAGGCGAGAAACATCATCTCGCTTGCTATTCAGCGACTTGCCGCAGAGCAGGTTGCCGAGGCTACAATTTCTGTTGTTCCGCTCCCAAATGACGAGATGAAAGGTCGTATCATCGGACGTGAGGGCAGAAACATCAGAGCTATTGAAACACTTACGGGCGTTGATTTGATTATCGACGATACGCCCGAGGCAATCACGCTTTCGTGCTTTGAGCCGGTAAGACGTGAGGTTGCCAGAATCGCACTTGAAAGACTTATTTCCGACGGACGTATTCATCCGGCGAGAATTGAAGAAACAGTTGAAAAGGCAAGACGTGAGGTTGACGCTACAATCAAGCACGAGGGCGAAAGAGCCGTTCTTGAAGCAGGCGTTCACAATGTTCATCCCGAGCTTGTCAAGCTGCTCGGCAGACTTCGCTACCGTACAAGCTACGGTCAGAATGTGCTCAATCATTCTCTCGAGGTTTCCTACCTTGCAGGAATGATGGCAAGCGAGCTTGGTCTTGACCCGACAATTGCAAGACGTGCCGGCTTGCTCCACGATATAGGCAAGTCAATCGACCACGAGGTTGAGGGCACTCACATTCAGATAGGCGTTGACCTTGCAAGAAAGTACAAGGAAAGCGACGCCGTTATCCACGCTATCCACGCCCACCACGGCGACGTTGAGGCAAAGACAATAGTAGCCTGTCTTGTTCAGGCTGCCGATGCACTTTCGGCTGCACGTCCCGGTGCAAGACGTGAAAATGTTGAAAACTACATCAAACGTCTGCAGATGCTTGAAGAGGTTGCTTCTTCGTTTGACGGAGTTGAGCGCACCTTTGCTATTCAGGCGGGCAGAGAAGTTCGTGTAATGGTTAAGCCCGAGATAGTAAACGACGAGCGTATGATTCCGCTTGCAAGAGAAATATGCAAGAAGATTGAGGAAGAGCTTGAATATCCCGGACAGATTAAGGTTAATATTATCCGAGAGAACAGGGCAACCGATTACGCAAAATAACCCCGACAAAAACCGGTTTTCGGTTAATATATTTGGCTCTGTCACAACAAATGGTTGATTTTTGACGAGAAATAGCGTATAATAATA
>CAMKNF010000216.1 GCA_946414115.1 uncultured Ruminococcus sp.
AGGCACGAGTCTGCAAAACTCTGATTCCCCAGTTCGATTCTGGGTGTCGCCTCCATAGAAAAAGCACTTCAGCACGGAGTGCTTTTTCTTTCAGATTAACGTGGGAGCATAGCTCAGCTGGGAGAGCATCTGCCTTACAAGCAGAGGGTCATAGGTTCGAGCCCTATTGTTCCCACCATTTTTGTTTATTAATGCATTTTATATATAAATATGCGGATGTAGCTCATCTGGTAGAGCGCCACCTTGCCAAGGTGGAGGTAGCGGGTTCGAGCCCCGTCATCCGCTCCAAAAAACACCACCCATTATTTTGGAGTGGTGTTTAATTATTTGTTATGTAAATAAATTTAATTCAACTTAAAAATTTCTTTATGTAATCTCTGCCCAGTAGCCTTTTGAGTTCAAAAGCTTTTTCGGTTTCGGCAAAAAATCGTATGTTGTTTTCAAGCATTGCCTCGGCAAAATACGTGAGCTTGCCGTAATTTTCAAACAAGCTTTCAAGCTTTTGCTGTTCCGAGACGTTAAGCTTTTCTTTAAGCTCTGCGATATTGCCGTATTTCATTTTGTCATAAAGCAAAATTCTGTATGAGCCTATCAGGTTTTTAAGATACTTGCCGCATTGCTCGCTGTCCTTGTGCTTGAGATAGAAATATACGAGAAAAGTAAAATCTATATTTGAAAACTCGCCGAAAACATTTGAAAAACCAGAATTTCTGTTTGCAAAATCAATCAGTAAATTGCAATTATAAATCATCCTTTGAGCATAGTCGTCTATGGAATCATAGAAAAACAGCCTGTCGTATTCTGCTTTCAAAATATCAAGACATAGCGCAAAAAACTCTTCGGGATTTTCAAATCCGTTTTCAACAGGTATGCCCAGACTTTTTGCAATAACTCTGAAAGTGAACAGGCAGTTTTTGCTTCGGCTTATTGCATCCTCGTTTACATAAAATTCGGGCAGAACACGGAATATAAGATCAATATCTTCATTTTGTTTCCCTTGAATTTCAAGTAATTCAACATACGAAAACAAGCCGTTTTTGTAACCTGCAAAACAGCCGTCGCACCATTTAATACCTTTGTCTGCAAAAAAGTTTTCAAATGAGCTTCTGAATGCTTCGGAAACCTGATTTGAAATCATTGTCATAAACTCCCGTCTTTCTAACATTCCTATTGTAATTTTAGGGTAAATAGAATTTATGTCAATACTGTTTGCAAAAACGACCGTTTTTATGACAAAAATGATTATTATTCAAACGGATCATTAGTATCACGCTTGTCGGAAATTTCATAGATTTTAAGATTGTTGTCACCGTCGCATACGGCGAGGAAAATATCCTTTTGTTTTTGCCCCTTGATTTTGAGCTGACGGTTAAGCCAGTCTGTATTGTTTCCGGTACTTTTCAGATTTTTCTCAAATACCTTACCGTCCGATATTACAACAACCTCGGGGCGTGTGCGGTTTACTCTGATTTTCATATCAAATGGAGTGACAGGACTTTTGTTGCTTTTAACAAGCACGGAAAGCTGACCGTTTTGCTCAAGATAAGCCGTTTCAATATCCTCAAGGCAGAAATAGCCCTTGTTGCGGAGCATTGAGAGAAATTCATTCATATCAATTTTTGCCGTCATAAGGTTTTTCTTGTAAATTTTTCCCTTGTCGTAAAGCACAATGGTTTTACCCGTGAAAAATCGCCTTAATGCGATTGATTTCTGAGAAAGGTAGGAGAGCAGAATTACTACAGCCGCATAAATTATCAGCGCAATCAGGCATTCGAAAAATGAATCAAAGCCGTTTGTTGCCATTTCTGCGGCTATTGAACCGATTGTGATTCCGTTGATGTAGTCAAATAAATTCAGGTTAGCCATCTGCTTGTTGCCGATTAGCTTTGAGAGAATGAATAAAACAAGCAGTGAAATCGGTGCGGTAATCAGAGTATGCCAAAAGTCCATAATAATCCCTCCGAGAGATTATTATGGACTTTTATTTTTTTATTATACATTTATAAACACGTAAATTACCAAGGCTTGATAGTGCCGGTAAGCTCTGTAACGCTCTTTAAGCCGTTTTCATCAAGGAAGCGGTTGATACCCTCGTTAATCTTAATCGGTGCATACGGGTCTGAAAAGAACACAGTGCCGATTTGCAGAGCAGACGCACCTGCAATCAACATTTCAACAGCGTCCTGCCACGTTGAAATTCCGCCCATTCCGATTATCGGAATTTTTACAGCATTTGCAACCTGCCATACCATTCTGACAGCTATAGGGAAGACAGCCGGGCCGCTCATTCCGCCTGTGTTGTTGCGGATAATGGGACGGCGGGTGTTAATGTCAATTCTCATTCCCGTAAGTGTGTTAATCATTGAAATTGCGTCTGCGCCGTTTGTTTCTGCCGACTTTGCAATTGAAACAATGTCGGTTACGTTGGGGCTTAATTTAACGATAAGCGGCTTTGAGCAATGTCTGCG
The DNA here is from genome assembly GCA_946414115.1 of uncultured Ruminococcus sp. Classification (GTDB taxonomy): domain Bacteria; phylum Bacillota; class Clostridia; order Oscillospirales; family Acutalibacteraceae; genus Ruminococcoides. The sequence goes on from CAMKNF010000216.1 coordinate 2,469, forward strand.
CACAGCGTCGGTGATTGCGCCGACAGACTCACAGCTTGTTCCGAGATCGGAAGAGCGTCGTGTAGGGAAAGAGTGTAGATCTCGGTG